>NZ_JBXUOV010000151.1:0-14047 GCF_057196585.1 Micromonospora sp. ATLC20 | reverse complement strand
GGCCGGACCGGCGGTGGTCCATGCGCGGGCCGGCATCCGGGGCGCGCTGACGCTCGCCGGCGCCGCCGACCGGGAGGCGGCCGGCCGGCTGGCGGAACTGGCCACCGCTGCGGTACGCGGCTGGGTGAGCGTGCCGCCCGCGTACCGGCCCGGGCCCGGCGCCGGACCGACCGAGGTGAGCCGCTGGTGGGCCGGTCTGAGCGCGGCCGAGCGGCGCTGGCTGGTCGGGCGGGAACCGGGCCGGATCGGGCGCCTCGACGGCGTACCGGCAGCCGCCCGGGACCAGGCCAACCGGCTGCTGCTCGGTGACCGGCGGGAGCGGTTGCTCGTACGGCGGCTCGCCCTGCTGCACCCGCTTCCGGCCGGGCCGTTGGAGGCGTCCCGCCGGGTCCGGCTCGCCGCTGTCGAGGCGGCGCTACGCGGGTTGGACGGGCTCACCGAGCGGCTGGCCGCGGGCGGGGCGCCCCGGGCGTACCTGCTGGGGCTCGACCCGGCCGGCGACGGCCGGGCGGTGGTGGCGCTCGGCAACCCGGACCGCGCCGCCTCGGTGCTCACGTACGTCCCGGGCATGACCTCGGATCTCGCCGACGCGCCGGCCGAGCTGGGCCGCGCGGCCCGGGTGTTGCAGCGCTGCGCGGCGCTCGGACCGGGCGAGGAGGCGGCGGCGGTGCTCTGGCTGGACTACGACGCGCCGGACTTCCTCACCGAGGCGGCCGGCACCCGGCAGGCCGAGGACGCCGGCCCGGCGCTGCACCGGTTCCAGGACGGGCTGCGGGCCGCGCACGAGGGCCCGCCGGCCCGGCAGACGGTGCTCGGGCACAGCTACGGCTCGCTCGTGGTCGGCGCCGCCGCCCGCGACCACGGGTTGAGCGCCGACGCGCTGGTCTTCGTCGGTTCGCCGGGGGTCGGCGTGGACCACGCCGCCGAGCTGCGGATGCCCGCCGGTCAGGTCTGGTCGTCGACCGCGCCGGACGACGTGATCCGGCTGGCCCGTCCACCGGAGGAGTTGGCCCGCCGCGCGCTGCTCGCGGGTACGCCGCTCGGTCCGGCGCTCGCCGTGCTCGACGGGCCCGGCGAGCGGCTCTGGTTCGGCGCCGACCCGAGCGCGCCGGGCTTCGGCGGCCGGCGCTTCCCGAGCGCCCCGCACGGCCACACCGGCTACTGGGACCCGGACAACCCGGCGCTGGACGGCATGGCCCGGATCGTGCTGGGCCGATGACCACCCGCGGCCCTTCGGGCGACCGCCTGCGGCCCTCCGGCGGCCGTCCGCGAGGCCGGCCGGAGACGACGCGGTCCCTCCACCCGTCGTGCGGGCGGAGGGACCGTGGACGAGATCGGCTACTCGACGGTGACGGACTTGGCCAGGTTCCGGGGCTGGTCGACGTCGTGCCCGCGGGCGGCGGCGATCTCGGCGGCCAGCACCTGCAACGGCACCGTGGTCACCAGCGGCGCCAGCAGCGTCGGCGTACGCGGCACGTAGATCAGGTGGTCAGCGTAGCGGACCACCGCCTGGTCGCCCTCCTCGGCGATCACGATGGTGCGGGCGCCGCGCGCGCGTACCTCCTGGATGTTGGAGACGACCTTGTCGTGCAGCATGCCCCGGCCGACCGGGGAGGGCACGATGCAGATCACCGGCGTGCCCTGGTCGATCAGCGAGATCGGGCCGTGCTTCAGCTCGCCGGCGGCGAAGCCCTCGGCGTGCATGTACGCCAGTTCCTTGAGCTTCAGCGCGCCCTCCAGCGCCACCGGGTAGCCCACGTGCCGGCCGATGAACAGCACCGTCGGCTCGGACTTCAACTCGCGGCCCAGCTCGCGGACCGGCTCGATCCGGTCCAGCAGCTCCCGCAGCTTGCCCGGCATCTCCTGGAGCTGGGCCACCACCGCGCCCACCTCGTCGGCGAACTTGATGCCGCGCACCTGGGCCAGGTGCAGGCCGATCAGGTAGCAGGCGACGACCTGGGTGAGGAACGCCTTGGTGGAGGCGACAGCGATCTCCGGGCCGCCGTGGGTGTAGAGCACCGCGTCGGACTCGCGCGGGATGGTCGAGCCGTTGGTGTTGCAGATCGCCAGCACGCGGGCCTTCTGCTCCTTGGCGTGACGCAGCGCCATCAGCGTGTCCATCGTCTCGCCGGACTGCGAGATCACCACGATCAGCGTGGAGCGGTCCAGCACCGGGTCGCGGTAACGGAACTCGCTGGCCAGCTCCACCTCGCAGGGGATGCGGGTCCAGTGCTCGATGGCGTACTTGGCGACCAGGCCGGCGTGGTACGAGGTGCCGCAGGCGACGATGAAGATCTTGTCGACGTCGCGGAGGTCCTGCTCGCTGAGGCGGACCTCGTCGAGGGCGATCTCGCCGGTCTCGGTGAGCCGGCCCAGCAGTGTGTCGGCGATGGCCTGCGGCTGCTCCTCGATCTCCTTGAGCATGAACCAGTCGTAGCCGCCCTTCTCGGCGGCCGACGAGTCCCAGTCGATGTGGAAGTCGGTGCCGCTGGCCGGCTGACCGTGGAAGTCGGTGATGTCGATGCTGTCCGGGGTGATCAGGACGATCTGGTCCTGCCCCAGCTCGACCGCGTCCCGGGTGTGCTCGATGAACGCGGCGACGTCGCTGGCCAGGTAGTTCTCGCCGTCGCCCCGGCCGACCACGAGCGGCGAGTTGCGCCGGGCGCCGACCACCGCGCCGGGGATGCCGGCGTCGACGGCGAGCAGCGTGAACGCGCCCTCCAGGCGCCCGCAGACCACGCGCATGGCGGCGGCGAGGAGCTGCGGGCTGTCGGTCTCACCGGCCGAGCGCAGGTCGGCCAGCGCGCGGGCGATCAGGTGCGCGGCGCACTCGGTGTCGGTGTCGCTGGCGAACTCGACACCCTCGTCCTCCAGCTCGGCGCGGAGCTTCGCGAAGTTCTCGATGATGCCGTTGTGGATCACCGCGACGCGGCCGTCCGGGGAGAGGTGCGGGTGGGCGTTGCGGTCGGTCGGGCCGCCGTGCGTGGCCCAGCGGGTGTGGCCGATGCCGGTGGTGCCGTCGCCGATGCCGATCGGGCTGGCGGCGCAGTCCTCGGGGTTGTCGGCCGCGCGCTCGGAGAGGACCTTCTCCAGGTTCGCGAGCTTGCCGGCCTTCTTCTCGGTCAGCAGCTCGTCCTCGCAGACCACGGCGACACCGGCCGAGTCGTAGCCGCGGTATTCGAGACGCCGCAGTCCGTCAAGCACGATGCCGAGCGCCGGGCGCGCACCGGCGTAACCCACGATTCCACACATGGTCCGCAGCCTAACCGAGTTTCGCTCATCGTGCGTGCTCGGAAGGGCGGTTAACGATCACTGAATTTGAGCGAACCGAGCGTCGGGGATGCGATTACCGGGCAAAGCACCATCCAGGTCGTTCCGCCCGTCCGGACCGGTTCGGGACGCCGGGCGCGGACCGCCGGCCGGGGCCGCACGGCTGGTCGCCACCGCCTACATTGAGGCCGGGCGCCGTCCCTCGGCCCCACCGTTCCGCGGTCGTCCGCGCCGTACCCCTGTGAGCTGAGCCCATGTCCGAGACGACCCCCTCCCCCGAACCGGCCCCCGGCCCGGCCGACCCGACCGCCGCGCCGGCCACGCCGCAGCCCTCCTCCTGGACGCCGCCGGACCCGCTTGCCGCCCCGCAGCCGTGGACGCCGCCCGAGCCCTGGTCGCCGCCGCCCGCTCCGAGCCCCTGGGCGGCCACCGGCCCGGAGAGCGCGTCCGCCGGGACCGGTCCGGCCATGCCACCGAGCGGTACGGGACGGCCGGTGGGCGAACCGGGGTGGGCGGCTCCGGCCGACCCGGCCGCCACGCCGCGCCCACCCGTCCCACCGGCCTCCGGCGACCCGCACCACCCGGGTACGCCCGGATGGCCGTCCCAGCCCGGCGTCCCCGGCTTCCCGGCACAGCCGGCCTGGACACCGGGCGCCTACCCGCCCGGCCCCTACAAAGCCGGGTCCCACCCACCCGGCCCCTACCCGCCGCCGTACGCGTATCCGGGCATGCCGCCGCGCCGCGGTGGCGGCGGCTGGGTGGCCGGCCTGGTGATCGGCCTCGTCACCGTCCTGGCGATCATCGTCTGCGGCTGCGTCGGGCTGTCCTTCCTCGGCCGGGGCCTGGACGACGGGACGGCCTCCGGCGACCGGTACGACGAGCCGTTCTACGGCGAGCCCGACGGGTGGGCCGACGAGCCGACCGCGCCCCCGGCCCGGCCGGCCACCACCCCGTCCGGCGGGCCCGGCAAGTTCACCGTGCTGTACGAGGTGACAGCCACCGACGGCGAGGCCGAGGTGCAGTTCTACGACGCGGACGCCAACTTCCACCAGCCCGGCGCCGTGGACACCCCCTGGCGGCTGAGCTTCACGGCGAACGACCGCGAGCGGGTGCAGATCATCGCCAGCCCGGTCGGGTCCGGCGACGTGACCTGCCGGATCACCGTCAACGGCAAGGTCGTCTCCAAGGACTCGGGCGAGTACGGCGCGACCTGCTTCGGCTGGTGAGCACTCGGCGGCGGGCCGTAGGCTCGCAGCCGTGACGACGACCGATCCCCTGGTGGCCCGGATGCGGCCGTTCGGCACCACCGTCTTCGCCGAGATGTCCGCGCTCGCAGTGCGTACCGGCGCGGTCAACCTCGGGCAGGGCTTCCCGGACACCGACGGCCCGCCGGAGATGCTCGCCGCCGCGGCCGAGGCGCTGCGTACCGGCCACAACCAGTACCCGCCCGGTCCGGGCATCCCCGCGCTGCGCGCCGCCGTCGCCGAGCACCAGCGCCGGTTCTGGGGCCTGGAGTACGACCCGGACGGCGAGATCGTGGTGACCGCCGGGGCGACCGAGGCGATCGCGGCGAGCATCCTCGCGCTGTGCGAGCCGGGTGACGAGGTGATCTGCTTCGAGCCGTACTACGACTCGTACGCCGCCTCGATCGCGCTGGCCGGGGCGGTCCGCCGCCCGGTGACGCTACGGCCCGGGCCCGACGGCAGGTACGCGTTCGACCCGGACGAGTTGCGCGCCGCGTTCGGGTCGCGTACCCGGCTGGTGCTGCTGAACTCGCCGCACAACCCGACCGGCAAGGTCTTCACCGCCGACGAACTGACGACGGTGGCCGAGCTGTGCCGGGAACACGACGTGTACGCGGTCACCGACGAGGTCTACGAGCACCTGGTGTTCACCGACGCCGCCGCGCCGCACGTACCACCGGCCACGCTGCCGGGGATGTGGGAGCGGACGCTGCGCATCTCGTCGGCCGGCAAGACGTTCTCCTGCACCGGCTGGAAGGTCGGCTGGGTGAGCGGCCCCGCGCCGCTGGTGGCCGCCGTACTGCGGGTGAAGCAGTTCCTGACGTTCGTCAACGCCGGACCGCTGCAACCGGCGGTGGCGGTGGCGCTCGGGCTGCCGGACGCGTACTTCACCGGGTTCCGGGACGACATGCAACGTCGCCGGGACCAGCTCGCCGCCGGGCTGGCCGACGCCGGGTTCGGTGTGCTCCCGCCGGAGGGCACCTACTTCGTGACCGCCGACGTCACGCCGCTGGGCGGCCGGGACGGGGTGGAGTTCTGCCGGGCGCTGCCGGAGCGCTGCGGCGTGGTGGCGGTGCCGACGCAGGTGTTCTACGACGACGTGGAGGCCGGTCGCCGGCTGATCCGGTTCGCGTTCTGCAAGCGGCCGGAGGTGCTGGCCGAGGCGGTGACCCGGCTGCGTGGTCTGCGCGGAGACTGAACCGCCCGCTGGAGGGAGTTTCCCCAGCGGGCGGGCGGCGTGGCTCAGGCGACCGGGCTCGCGGTCCGCACGTGCTCGGCGATGCGCTCGGCGACCTCACGCGCGGTGTCCTCGGTGGCCGCCTCGACCATGACCCGCACCAGCGGCTCGGTGCCGGACGGGCGCAGCAGCACCCGGCCGGTCTCGCCCAGCTCCGCCTCGGCGCGCTCGACCTCGGCCCGGACGGCCGGTGCGGCGGCGCCGACGGTACGGTCCCCGACCGGCACGTTGATCAGCACCTGGGGCAGCTTGGTGACCACCGCGGCAAGCTCGGCCAGCGAGGTGCCGGTCGCGGCCATGCGGGCCATCAGGTGCAGGCCGGTCAGCACGCCGTCGCCGGTGGTCGCGTACGCGGGCAGCACGATGTGGCCGCTCTGCTCGCCGCCGAGCGCCAGGCCGGAGGCGCGCAGCTCCTCCAGCACGTACCGGTCACCGACCTTGGTCTCGACCAGCCGGATGCCGTGCTCGGACATGGCCAGGCGGAGACCGAGGTTGCTCATCACGGTGGCGACCAGGGTGTCCTGGGTCAGCTCGCCGGCGTCCCGCATGGCCAGCGCGAGGATCGCCATGACCTGGTCGCCGTCGACCTCGTCGCCGTCGGCGGTGACCGCGACGCAGCGGTCGGCGTCGCCGTCGTGGGCGATGCCGAGGTGGGCGCCGTGCTCGACCACTGCGGCGCGCAGCGCCTCGATGTGGTTCGAGCCGCACTCGTCGTTGATGTTGAGCCCGTCCGGCTCGGCGTGGATGGCGATCACCTCGGCGCCGGCCTCCCGGTAGGCGACCGGGGCGACGTCGGCGGCCGCGCCGTTGGCGCAGTCGACCACGACCTTGATCCCGTCGAGGCGGTGCGGCACGGTGCCGACCAGGTGCTGCACGTAGTGGTCGGCGCCGTCGAGCAGGTCGTGCACGCGGCCGACACCTGCACCGACGGGACGCTTCCACGCGGTGGTGGCGTTCGCCTTCACCGCCTCCTCGATCCGCATCTCGATCTCGTCGGGCAGCTTGTGCCCGCCGGCCGCGAACAGCTTGATGCCGTTGTCCGGCATCGGGTTGTGCGAGGCGGAGAGCATCACGCCCAGGTCGGCCTTGGCCTCGGCGGTGAGGAACGCCACCGCCGGGGTGGGCAGCACGCCGACCCGGACCACGTTGGCGCCGGCGCTGGTGAGCCCGGCGACCACCGCCGCCTCCAGCATCTCGCCGCTGGCCCGGGTGTCCCGGCCGACCACCGCGAGCGGCGGATGGCTCTTGTCGGTCTCGGCCAGCGTGTGGGCCGCGGCCACCGCGACCGCAAGCGCCAACTCCGGGGTGAGATCCGCGTTCGCCCGCCCGCGTACGCCGTCCGTGCCGAACAACCGGCCCATACCCGCCAACCTCCGTGGAACTGCCGATGAGAGGAGAAAACGCGGAACGGCCGGTCCGCCTCCCGGATGGGGAGGCGAACCGGCCGTCCGTCAGAAGTACAAGACGCTTGTGGTGATCAGCGCTTCGAGTACTGGGGAGCCTTGCGGGCCTTCTTGAGGCCGTACTTCTTGCTCTCCTTGACCCGGGCGTCACGGGTCAGGAAGCCGGCCTTCTTCAGGGCCGGGCGGTCGTCGGGCTCGCTGACGATCAGCGCCCGGGCGATGGCGAGCCGCAGCGCGCCGGCCTGGCCGGTGGTGCCGCCGCCACGCAGGTTGGCGATCACGTCGAACGCCTCGGGCTTCTCGGCGGTGACCAGCGGGTCCTTGATGAGCTGCTGGTGCACCTTGCTCGGGAAGTAGGCCTCGAGGTCGCGGCCGTTGCAGGTGATCTTGCCGGTGCCCGGGACGATCCGGACCCGGACGATGGCTTCCTTGCGCCGACCCACGGTCTGGATCGGGCGGTCACCACGGGGCGCGCGCGCGACGGGCGCCGGCGCCTCGGTGGCCTCGGGGGCGACCTCGGTGGCGGTGATGTCGGTCATGCTGCTTCCTTCGCCCGCGCTCACTGCGCGATCTGCTTGATCTCGAACGGCACCGGCTGCTGCGCGGTGTGCGGGTGCTCGGCACCGGCGTAGACCTTCAGCTTCTTGAGAAGCTGACGGCCCAGCTTGTTGTGCGGGAGCATGCCCTTCACGGCCAGCTCGATGGCCCGCTCGGGCCGCTTGGTCAGCAGCTCGTCGTAGCCGACCCGCTTCAGGCCACCCGGGTAACCGGAGTGGCGGTAAGCGACCTTGGTCTGACGCTTGTTGCCGGTCAGCGCGACCTTGCCCGCGTTCACGATGACGACGAAGTCGCCCGTGTCGACGTGCGGCGCGAAAGTCGGCTTGTGCTTGCCACGCAGGAGCGTGGCGGCGTGGGTCGCCAGGCGGCCCAGCACGACATCAGAGGCGTCGATGACGTGCCACTGACGCTCGATCTCACCCGGCTTCGGGCTGTACGTACGCACAGGTCTACCTTGTCTCGTCGTCGGTCTGGGGTCGCGCGCCGAGGTGACCAGGAGTACCCAGCCGGACCAGCGCGCACGAACGACCAAGCGTACCTGATGCGGCACGCCTAAGAATGTCGTACAACAGCAGGCAACGATACCCGGCCGCCCGGTGGCAGGTCAAAACGGGGTCGCGCCGCGCATGGCCTGCGGGTTCGTCATGGCACAGGTCACACGCCGGCCAGCGTACGCGGCCCCGGACGCAGGTAGACCACCCAGGTCACCAGGAAGCAGAGCGCGTACCAGGCGATGAATGCCAGGTACGCGGCGTCCGCCGTGCCGGAGGTCAGGAACGACTGCCGGAACGCCACGTTCACCAGCACCCCGCCCGAGGCCCCGACCGCCCCGGCGATCCCGATCACCGCCCCGGACAGACGCCGGGCCCGCCGCTGCGCCGCCTCCGGGTCGCCGGTCAGCTCGCTCTCCGCGACGGCCCGGGCCCGGAAGATCGCCGGGATCATCTTGTACGTCGAGCCGTTGCCGATCCCGGAGAAGACGAACAGCGCCAGGAACCCGGCCAGGTAGAGCGGAAAGGACCGCTCGCGGGCCGCGTACAGCACCAGCCCGGCCCCGGCGGCCATCGCCACGAAGTTCCAGAACGTCACCCGCGCCCCGCCCAGCCGGTCGGCGAGCTGACCGCCGACGGGCCGGATCAGCGACCCGATCAGCGGCCCGAGGAAGGTCAGCCAGGCGGCGTCCACGGGCGTCGGGAACCGGTCGTGGAACTGGAGCTGGAGCACCTGGCCGAAGGCGAACCCGAAGCCGATGAAGGAGCCGAACGTGCCGACGTAGAGCAGCGACATCACCCAGGTGTGCGGGTCGCGGGCCGCCGCGCGCAGCGCGCCCGGCTCGTTTCGTGCCCCCGGCACGTTGTCCAGCCACCGGGCCGCGGCCAGCGCGGCCAGCACGATCAGCGGCAGGTAGACCGCCGGCACGAGCCGGGGGTACGCGGCGCCCGCGGTCGCCAGCACGGCCAGCCCCACCAGTTGCACCGCCGGTACGCCCAGGTTGCCGCCGCCGGCGTTGAGTCCCAGCGCCCGGCCCTTGAGCCGCTCGGGGAAGAACAGGTTGATGTTCGCCATCGACGAGGCGAAGTTGCCGCCGCCGACGCCGGACAGGCAGGCCAGCACCATCAGCGTGGCGTACGACACCCCGGGCTCGATCAGCACCGCCATCGGCACCGCCGGCACCAGCAGCAGCAGGGCGCTCACGATGGTCCAGTTCCGGCCGCCGAAGCGGGCCACCGCCAGCGTGTACGGCAGCCGCAGCACCGCCCCCAGCGCGGCCGGCACGGCGGTGAGCAGGAACTTCCCGGCCGGATCGATGCCGTACTCGGGGCCGAGGAACAGCACCGTCACCGACCAGAGACTCCACACCGAGAAGCCGACGTGCTCGGCGAAGATCGAGACGTACAGGTTGCGCCGGGCCACCCGGGCGCCGCCGGCCGCCCAGAACGCCGGATCCTCCGGCCGCCATTCGGTGAGCCGGCCGGCGGTGGTGGCCGGCGGCGTGGTGGGTGCGGAAACGAGCGTGCTCACTGACGGACTCCTCCTCGTCGATGACGAGGCGACGCTCTCAGCCGGTGGTTTCCCCGGCGTGCCCCGCGCGCGTCGGCGCGGCAACGGAGAGCGCACGTCCGCCGGAGCGCGCCGGTGAGGCGGTCACAGTTCCTGGAGGATCCGCAGCGCCCGGCCGACCCGCTGCATGGTCTCGGTGTCGGCCACGTCGACGCACTCGGTGAACCACTTCTTCATCGGTGAGGAGATCCGGTCGGGCATCACCACGTACGCGCCCATCCGCACGGCGAGCGGCGAGTCGCGCAGCAGTGACTCCTCCACTACCTCGGCCACGATCACGATGGGTACCGCAGTGGCGTTGTAGACGTCGGAGCTGATCACCAGGCCGAACCGTTCCCGGGCGCCGGAGATGCGCCAGACCTCGCCCCTACGCAGCACGCGGACGCCCGCCGAACAGGGCGTCGTCGACGAGCGCGGCCTCCTGGGCGTCGGCCAGGGCGGCGGCTTCCAGGTCCAGGCCGGCACGGCCGACCGCGTCGGCGTGCGCGGTGAAGACCTCGCGCAGCGCCTTCTCCCGGGCGGCCTGGTCCATCCAGGCGGAGAGGGAGAGCCCTTCCCGCTTGGCGAACCGGCGAGCCTCCTCGATCGTCTCGTCGGAGAACGACAGCGTCACCTTGGCGGTCATGCCAGGAAGACTACCCAGCGGTATGACCACCAGTCATCCTCGTCCCCGCCGATCAGGGAAACGGACAGCGGTCTCAGGTACGCCGGCCGCCGAAGACCGCGAAACGCCATTCCTTGAAGAAGCAGTCCACGTCCACCAGGCCCGCCTCGGTCAGCCACCGGCACTGCTCTGCCACCGGGGCCGGCCGGTCGTGCCGCATCCGCTCCCGGGCGCCGGCGATCTCCTCGGCGTCGGAGCCCAGCTCGGTGATCCGCGCCGTCCACACCTCGTCGTAGCGGCGGTCCAGCGCGGGGGTGGGCCCGGCCACCTGCTCGGCGTTGACGAACACCCCGCCGGGCGCCAGCGCGTCGGCGGCCCGCTTGTACAGCGCCCGTTTTCCCTCGTCGTCGAGGTGGTGGATGGCCAGCGCGGACACCACCGCGTCGTACCGCCCGGCGGGCAGCGGGCCGGCCAGGTCGGCGTGGACCGTGCGGTGCGCCACGCCGCGTTCCTCCAGGTGTCCGGCGGCCACCGCGAGCATGCCGGGAGCACCGTCCACGAGCGTCAGGCGGAGGCCGGGGACGGCTGCGGTCAGCAGCAGGGACAGCAGGCCGGTGCCCGTGCCCAGGTCCAGCACCTCGGGGGTACGCCCGGCGGCGAGCGCGGCGCGCAGCGGGGGTGCGGCCACCTCGACAGCGGTGCCGTAGAAGGCGTCGAAGCAGGGCACCAGGCGGCGTCGGGCCTGGTCGTAGCTGCCGGCCACCGCGTCGAACGCGTCCGCCACGCTCATCATGCCTCCCGTTATATGAGATTGTCGTCCCACATTCTAAGCCCTGCGGAGCGTCTCATCACCCGCGTGCGGTGTGAAGCGCTCGTGACAGGACCGAAACAGAGCAGACCCGGACCGGAAACCGCCCGACGGCACGCTTTTCCGACATGACAGACGGTGCACGCACGGCGACGCGAACGGGGTCACGCCCCGCCGAGGCCGCCACGCACTGCCCGTACTGCGCCTTGCAGTGCGGCATGGTGCTGCGCGCCACCGGCGACGGTGTCGAGGTCGGCGCCCGCGACTTCCCCACCAACCGGGGCGGGCTGTGCCAGAAGGGCTGGACCGCCGCCGACCTGCTCGACCACCCGGACCGGCTCACCACCCCGCTGCTGCGCGACCGGCCCGGCGGCGAGCTGCGCCCGGCGACCTGGGACGAGGCGCTCGACCGCGTCGCCGCCGGGGTCCGGGACGTGCAGCACCGGCACGGGCCGGACGCGGTGGCGGTCTTCGGTGGCGGCGGCCTCACCAACGAGAAGGCGTACGCGCTGGGCCGCTTCGCGCGGGTGACGCTGCGGACCCGGCACATCGACTACAACGGTCGCTGGTGCATGTCGTCGGCCGCCGCGGCCGGGAACCGGGCGTTCGGGATCGACCGTGGGCTGCCGTTCCCGCTCGCCGACCTCGGCCACGCGGACACGCTGCTGCTGGTCGGCGCGAACCCGGCCGAGACCATGCCGCCGCTGATGCGGCACGTCGCCGACCTGCGGGAACGCGGCGGACGGCTGATCGTCGTCGACCCGCGCGCCACCGCCACCGCCCGGCAGGCCGACCTGCACCTGCAACCCCTGCCCGGCACCGACCTCGCGGTGGCGAACGCGCTGCTGCACATCGCGCTCACCGAGGGCTGGCTCGACCGGTCGTACGTGGCGGAGCGGACCACCGGCTTCGACGACGTCCGGCGGACGGTGGCCGGCTACTGGCCGGCGGAGGTGGAACGGCTCTCCGGCGTGCCGGTGGCCGACCTGTACGTCACCGCCCGCGCGCTCGCCACAGTGGACCGCGCGGTCATTCTCACCGCTAGGGGGGCCGAGCAGCACGCCAAGGGCGTCGACACGGTCACCGCCTTCATCAACCTGGCGCTGGCCCTGGGCCTGCCCGGCCGCCCCGGTTCGGGTTACGGCTGCCTGACCGGGCAGGGCAACGGGCAGGGCGGCCGGGAACACGGGCAGAAGGCCGATCAGCTCCCCGGCTACCGGCGCATCGACGACCCGGCGGCCCGCGAGCACGTCGCCGGGGTGTGGGGCGTCGAACCGGACTCGCTACCCGGGCCGGGGGTGCCGGCGTACCAGCTCCTGGACGCGCTCGGCACGCCGTCCGGCGCGCGGGCGCTGCTGGTGTTCGGCTCCAACCCGGTCGTGTCCGCGCCCCGCGCCGCGCGGGTCGAGTCCCGGCTGCGCGCCCTGGACCTGCTCGTGGTGGCGGACTTCGTCCGTTCCGAGACGGCCGAGCTGGCCGACGTGGTGCTGCCGGTCGCCCAGTGGGCCGAGGAGGACGGCACGATGACCAATCTGGAGGGCCGGGTGCTGCGCCGCCGCGCGCTGCGCGAGCCACCGGCCGGGGTCCGTACCGAGCTGGAGATCCTCGCCGCGCTCGCCGCACGGCTGAGCGGGGACGGAACGCCGCTGCCGGCCGACCCGCGCCAGGTGTTCGCGGAGCTGGGCCGGGCCTCGGCCGGCGGGCCGGCCGACTACGCCGGGATCACCTGGGACCGGATCGACGCCGACACCGGCGTCTTCTGGCCCTGCCCGGACCGGGACGGCCCGGACACGCCCCGGCTGTTCGCCGACCGCTTCCCCACCCCGGACGGCCGCGCCCGGTTCCATCCGGTCACCCACCGGCCGGCCGCCGAGCCGGTGTGCGCCGACTACCCGCTGCACTTCACCACCGGCCGGGTGCTGGCTCAATACCAATCCGGCGCGCAGACCCGGCGGGTGGCCGCCTTGCGCCGCGCCGCACCGGGCGGCTTCGTCGAGCTGCACCCGGACCTGGCAGCACGGATCGGCGTGACCGAGGGGGCACCGGTACGTGTGGTCTCCCGCCGGGGTGAGTTGTGCGCACCAGCCCGGCTCAGCACCGCGATCCGGCCGGACACCGTCTTCGCGCCGTTCCACTGGCCCGGCGCGCAACGCGCCAACTCGGTCACCAACGACGCGCTCGACCCGGTCTCCGGGATGCCCGAGTTCAAGATCTGCGCGGTCCGGGTGGAGCCGGCATGAACGAACGCATAGTCGTCGTCGGCTACGGCATGGCCGGCGCCCGGCTCGCCGCCGAGCTGCACGCACGCGGCGGAGACCGGCGGATCACCGTGCTCGGGGCGGAGCCGCACCGCGCGTACAACCGGATCATGCTCTCCACGCTGCTCGCCGGACGCATCGGCGAGCCGGACGTCGAGCTGGTCGAAGCCGTCGGGCCGGGCGTCGAGGTCCGCACCGGCGCGGCCGTCACCGCCGTGGACCGGGCCGCCGGCGAGGTGGTCACCGACGACGGCGAGCGGCACGGGTACGACCACCTGGTGCTCGCCACCGGCAGCCGGGCCGTGGTGCCGCCGCTGCCCGGCCTCGCCCCGCTGCCCGAGCGGGTCGTCCCGTTCCGCACGCTCGGCGACTGCCGGCGGATCCTCGCCGCCGCCGAGGGCGCGCGGCGCGTGATCGTGCTCGGGGGCGGGCTGCTGGGTCTGGAGGCGGCCCGAGGGCTGGCCGCCCGGGCGCTCGACGTGACTGTGGTCCACCCGGTCGGACACCTGATGGAACGCCAGCTCGACCCGCCGGCCGGCGCGGTCCTCGCGGGCACGCTCGCCGGCCTGGGCGTCCGGTCCCGGCTCGGCGCGGCGGCCACCGC
>NZ_JBXUOV010000150.1:0-14089 GCF_057196585.1 Micromonospora sp. ATLC20 | reverse complement strand
CGGCGCCGGGCCAAATCTTGGACGAGGAGCCCCCCCCGCCGAGCCCCGGCCCCCCCCGCGGGCCGCCCCGGCGCCGGGGCACCGGATCAACCCTTGACGCTGCCGGCGAGCAGACCTCGCACGAAGAAGCGCTGAAGGGACAGGAACACGATCAGCGGTACGACGATCGACACGAACGCGCCGGCCGTCAGCCGCTGCCACTCGTTGCCCCGGGTACCGGCCAGTTCCGCGAGCCGGACGGTCATCGGGGCGGTCTCGTCGCCGCCACCGGCGAAGATCAGCGCGACCAGCAGGTCGTTCCAGACCCAGAGGAACTGGAAGATGCCGAACGCCGCCAGCGCGGGCATGATCAGCGGCAGCACGATGGTGCGGAAGATCTTCGGGTGGGTGGCGCCGTCGACCCGGGCCGCCTCCATCAGGTCGCCGGGGAGCTGCGAGATGAAGTTGTGCAGCAGGAACACGGCGAACGGAAGCGCGAAGCAGGTGTGCGCGAACCACACCTGGGCGAACTTCTGCTCGTCGACCAGGTCCCACGCGGGCATGATCTGCACGCCGGCGACGGTGACGCCGGTGGAGAAGAACCGCAGCAGCGGCACCAGGGCCATCTGCAGCGGCACGATCTGGAGCGCGAAGATGCCGATGTAGACCCAGTCCCGCCCCTTGAAGTTCATCCACGCCAGCGCGTACGCGGCGAGCGACGCGAAGGCCAGGGGGAAGAGCACCGAGGGGATGGTGATCGCCAGCGAGTTGATGAAGTAGCTGGCCAGCTGCCCGGACGAGCCGCGGCTGAACAGCACCTCCTGGTAGTTCTCCAGCGTGATCTGCGGGTTGGTGAAGAACGTCCACCACCCGGTGGTCTTGATCTCGTTCTCCGGCCGGATCGAGGAGATGAACAGGCCGAAGGTCGGGATCGTCCAGAGCATCGCGATGACGATCGACACGATCGTGGCGGTACGGCTGTTCAGGCGCTTGCGCACCCGGGCGCCCCGGGTGGTCGGTTCGGTGGCCTGGGCGCCGACTCCGACGGTGGGCGTGGCGGTGGTCATCTCAGCCCTCCCGCTGCTTGCGCAGGTTGCGGATCTGGTAGATCACGATCGGGATCACCAGGACGAACAGGAACACCGCCAGCGCCGAGCCCTGACCGTTCTCCTGGTAGCGGAACGCCTGGTTGTACATCTCGGTCGCGATCACGTTCGTGTCGTAGTTGCCGTTGGTGGCGGTCCGGACGATGTCGAAGACCTTGAGCGTGGCGATGGAGATCGTCACCACCACGACGATCAGGGCCGGCCGGATGCTCGGAATGGTGATCCGCCAGAACATCTGCCACGGGGTGGTGCCGTCGAGCCGGGCCGCCTCGACGATGTCGGCCGGGATGGCCTTGATCGCCGCGGAGAGCACCACCATCGCGAAACCGGCCTGGATCCACACCATGATCGCGATGAGCAGGAACGTGTTCAGCGGCGAGTCCAGCAGCCACTGCTTCGGCTCGCCGCCGAGGCTCACCACGATCTGGTTGAGCAGGCCGATCTGGTCGCCCTCGCCCCGGTAGGCGTAGACGAACTTCCAGATGATGGAGGCGCCGACGAACGAGATCGCCATCGGCAGGAAGATCAGGGACTTGGCGACCGCCTCGAACCGGGCCTTGTCCACCAGGACCGCGTAGATCAGGCCGAACGCGGTGGCCACCAGCGGCACCAGCAGCACCCAGATCAGCGTGTTGATCAGGACCCGGACGATCGAGTCCTCGGCGAACATCCAGCGGTAGTTGTCCAGGCCCACCCAGTTGTTGCTGCCGGAGTCCATGAAGGAGAGCAGCGTGGTGCGGACGGCGGGGACCACCAGCCCGACGGCGAGCAGCAGCAGCGTCGGCAACAGGAAGAAGAACGCGAACGCGCCCTCGCCCCGCTTGCGCGGCCGGGGGGGCGGGGGGGGGCGGGGGGCGGGGCCGCCGCGCTGCGCCTCCCGGCGCCGGGCGAAGTACGACGGCACCACGTCGAGGAGCAGGAGCAGCCCGCCCACCACCGCGACGAAGGCGATCAGCCCGTACATCAGCATGAGGAACTTCGGCTGCTCCGCCGCGAAGTCGAACTCCATCGACCCTCCTTCAAGGGTTCGGCTAGCAGAGGTGGCCCGGTCCGGAGGAACCGGACCGGGCCACCTGCTAGATCACTTCCAGCTGCCCTCGATGTCGTTCAGGACGGCGGTGGTGTCCTTGCCGTTGATCCAGGCCACCATGCCCTTCCAGAAGGTGCCGGCGCCGACCGCGGCCGGCATCAGGTCCGAGCCGTCGAAACGGAAGACCGTCTTCTCGTCCTGGAGGATGCCCACGGAGAGCTTGTCCACCGGGTTCGGGACGTTGTTGATGTCCAGCTTCTTGTTGGCCGACACCCAGTCGCCGATCTTGGCGCGGCTGTTGGCGTACTCGCCGGAGGCCAGGTAGGTCTGCACCGCCTGGACCTCGGGACGGTCGGCGAAGGCCGCGACGAACTCGCCGCCACCCAGGACCGGCTTGCCCTTCGACGGGTCGATGGCCGGGAAGTAGAACGCGAAGACGTCGCCGTCCTCGGCCACCTTGGTGCCCTCGGGCCACTGGTTGGCGTAGAAGGACGCCTGGCGGTGCAGCGCGCACTTGCCGGCGGTGATCGGCGTGCCGCCCTCCTGGAAGGAGGTGGTGGCGATGCTCTTCACGCCGCCGAAGCCGCCGTTGACGTACTTCTCGTTCTTCAGGATGGTGCCGGCCCGGTTGAGGGCGTCAGCCACCTGCGGGTCGTTGAACGGGATCTCGTGGGTGGTCCACTTGTCGTAGACGTCCGGGCCGCCGGTGCGCAGCAGCACGTCCTCGATCCAGTCGGTGGCCGGCCAGCCGGTGGCGTCACCGGACTCGATGCCGGCGCACCACGGCTTGGTGCCGCTGGCAGCGATCTGGTCGGAGAGCTTGATCATGTCGTCCCACGTGGTGGGGACGGTCCAGCCCTTCTCCTTGAAGGTCTTCGGCGAGTACCACACGAAGGACTTCACGTTCGAGCCGAGCGGAGCGCCGTAGAGCTGGCCGTTGACGGTGCTGTACTTCAGCCAGTCGGCGGAGTAGTTCTGCTCGGCCATCGCCTTGGTGTCGGCGCCGACCGGCTTGAGCTTGCCCGAGTCGACGAACCGCTTCAGCAGACCCGGCTGCGGGATGAACGCGAGGTCGGGCGCGTTGCCGCCGTCCACCCGCACGGGCAGCTGGGCCTCGAACTCGCCGGAGCCCTCGTGGTCGATCTCGATGCCGGTGCAGTCCTCGAACTGCTTCCAGGACTGCTGGAGGCGCTCGTCCTCGATGTCACGGATCGAGGAGTAGATCGTGACCTTCTTGCCGTCGTGGCCCTCGTACTTCTCGTATGCGCCGCACTCGGCCGAGCCCGCGTTGCTGCTCTTCTTGTCGTTGCCGGTGCCGCAGGCGGCGACGCCGAGCGTCAGCCCCAGGACGCCGGCGACCGCGAGCGCCTGGCGCGATCTGGCAAACGCCATGCCGATCTCCTTCCTTGCCGGCGCGTGGGGGGATCGAACCCGCGCCGGTCCGATGGTCGTCCTCACATGTAAGCGCTTGCATCGTGTCGGGTCCACCCCTGGCCGGACACGGCCCGGTAACAATCCCGAAACCCTGGCCACCGGGGGTGGGTGCGCTCCCACGAAACTTCCCGGGAACGGAACTTTCTGTCAGGATGTCCGCATCACATTGAAGACTTTCAACATTGGAGGCAGTGGATGCGTAAGCGATGGCTCGCCCTCGGGGCGAGCGCCGCGGTCCTGGCGGCGACCCTCGTGCCGGCCGCGCCGGCGATGGCCGCCCCGACGTTCAAGGTCCCGTTCCCGTGCAACCAGTCCTGGTCCGGTCAGACCCGGACCAACCACAGCCCGGCCAACGCCATCGACTTCAACCGCACCGACGACCTCGGTGACCCGGTGGTCGCGAGCGCGCCCGGCACCGTCGACGTGGTCACCAACCTCGGCGACACCAGCTACGGCAAGTACGTCCGGATCAACCACGGCGGCGGCCACACCACCTACTACGCCCACCTGAACGCCTTCAACGTCTCCGTGGGGCAGACGGTCGGCTACGGCCGGGTGATCGGCTACGTCGGCACGACCGGCGGCTCCACCGGGCCGCACCTGCACTACGAGCAGCGCATCGACGGCAGCGCCGTGAAGATCAAGTTCAACGGCGTCCAGGCGCTCTACTGGGGCACCAAGACCTACACCAGCGACAACGGCTGCGGCGGGACGAACACCGGCGAGGGCACCGTGAACACGGCCGGCTCCCCGCTGACGGTCCGCTCCGGTCCCGGCACCGGCTACAGCTCGGTCGGCACCGTGGCCGACGGGGCGAAGGTGACCATCCAGTGCCAGACCAGCGGCACCAGCGTCAGCGGCACGTACGGCACCAGCTCGATCTGGGACCGGATCGGCTCCGGCCGGTTCATCTCCGACGCCTACGTCTACACCGGCTACGACGGCTACATCCCGGGCGTACCCCGCTGCTGAACCCGGCGGGCGCGGGAGCCGGCGGCCCCCGCGCCCGTACCGGTCAGGAGTTCAGGCGCCACACCGCGAAGTTCAGCGCGGACGCGAACGTCACCCAGGCCCAGTACGGCAGCATCAGCAGCGTGGCCGGCCGGGAGACGCGCCGGAACAGGGCCACAGTCACCCCGATCGCCAGCCACATCAGCACGATCTCGGCGAACGCCAGCCCGTACGCCCCGGCGCCGAAGAACAGCGGCGTCCAGATCGCGTTCAGCACGAGCTGCACCACCCAGGCCCAGACCGCGGGGCCGAACCCGGCCCGGCGCCAGACCAGCCAGCCGGCGATAGCGATGAGCACGTAGAGCACGGTCCAGACCGGGCCGAACAGCCACGACGGCGGCGCCCAGGCGGGCTGCTCCAGGCTCTGGTACTCGGCGGAGGTGCCCTGGACACCCAGCCCGCCGATCGCGGCGGCGGCGAAGGTGGCGGCGCCGAAGCCGAGCAGCGCCCACCAACCACGGGCGCCGGTGGTACGCCGGGCGGCACTCTGCGACATCTCCATGGTCGAGATGTTTCCGCTCGACCGGCCCGGCAAACGCCCGGGCGCCGCCGGACGCGGAAAAGCCGGGGTCACCCGGCCCGGGCGTTCCGGTCCGGCAGGACGGAACACCCGGGCCCGGCGACCCCGGCGGGTACGGGAACCGCTGTTACGTGTTGAAGATGCTGACGCCACCCGGGCCGACCAGCAGGCCGACGACGATGAGGACGATGCCCCAGAGGATCTGCCGGCGGAACAGGGCGAGAATTCCGGCGACCACCAGTACGACTGCGAGAATCCAGAGAATCAGCTCCATGTCGGCTGAATACCCGTGCGCCCGATACCGGAAACCTCCCGGTCAGTCGAGCTGATCACCGCCCAGGTGGAAGACGCTGTACGCCTGTTTGATCACCGGGTGGGCCACGTTGCGGACCCGTACCCCGCCCGGTGTGGTGCCGCGCTCGGTGCCGTGATGGGCGTGCCCGTGCAGCGCCAGCGCGGTGGGTGCGGAGTCGATCGCCTGGCCGAGCTGGTAGCAGCCGAGGAACGGGTAGATCTCCAGCGGCTCGCCGGCGAGCGTGTCCGGTACGGGGGAGTAGTGGGTGAGCGCGACGAGCGCGTCGCACTCCAGTGAGAGCAGCGCGTCGGTGAGGGCGTCGGCGCTCTCCCGGGTGGTCCGCACGAACGCCTTCATCTCCGGCTCGCCGAAGTCGCTGGCGCACCGCCCGGCGAACCCGCCGCCGAACCCCTTCACGCCTGCCACTCCGAGCCGCCCGCCGGGGGTCTCCACCACCGTGCCGGTGCCCTCCAGCACCGTGATCCCGGCGTCCTGGAGCACCTTCACCACCTGCGGCACCTCGTCGCACTGGTGGTCGTGGTTGCCGAGCACGGTGATCACCGGTACGCCGAGGTCGCCGAACTCCTGGGCCACGCACCTCGCCTCGGCCTCGGTGCCGTGCCGGGTCAGGTCACCGGCGAGCAGCAGCACGTCGGCGCAGCCGGGCAGCTCCTCCAGCGCCGGGCGGAACCGGCCCACCACGTCCTGGTCCAGATGCACGTCGCCCACGGCGGCGATCCGGATCACCATCGAACCTCCCTCACGGCAACTCCTCGACCTGGGTGGGCGCCTGCGTGCGGATCACCCCGATGTCGCTGGTCACGTGGGTGTCCGGGAAGCGCTCGGCCACCCGGCGCAGGATCTCCTCCCGCCGGTGCGGGCTCTCCACCTCGCCGTAGAGCACCAGCCCGTTCTCCCGCCGCACCACGGTGATGCCCTGCTCGGCCACCATCGGGTCCTCGGCCAGCATGCTCTGGATCTCCGCCTCGACGTACTCGTCGGGGGGAACGTCGCCGGACAGTCCGGTCACAGGGTCTCCCTTCCGCCGGGCGCGCCGCCGGGCAGCACGTCCAGCCGGTCGAGCAGCACCAGGAACGCCTCGGCGTACGGCGAGTGCTGCGTCTCCTTCCGTACCCGTTCCCAGTCGATCTGTTCCCGCAGCGAGCGGGCCAGCGGCAGGGCGCGGGCGAAGTCGCAGTAGTGCTGGGAGAAGCTGAGCAGCTTGTGCACCATGAGCTGGCTGGCCGACAGCACCGGCATGTGGATCGCGTCGACCGGGCGCACGATCGTGTCGGCGAACGTCTCCTCGGTGACCGGCGTCTCCACCGGCCGGTGGATCAGGTCCACCATCCGGTCCTCGTCGTAGACCTTGACCAGCCAGTCCTCCGGCGGACGCTCGGCGGTGAAGCCGGCCTCGACCAGCGCCTCCAGCGCCCGGTCCACGTCCGCCTCGCGGAGCAGGAAGTCCACGTCGTGGTCGCTGGAGTGGCCGCCGTGCGCGTACACCGCGAAGCTGCCACCGAGTGCGAACGGGATCTCGGACTGTTTGAGCACGGCGGCGACCTTCTTCAGCGTGTGCACCAGGGTCTCGTCCCCGCGCTCGGCCATCTGCGGCTCCCTCGTCGTCATTGGGCGGTGGGACCACGATGCGTACCCGGCGGACGCTCCGGTCACACCTGTTGCGGCGCGATCGACCCGTCAGGGCAGGAAAGCGACATACGGGCCGGTGTGAGCATCGGTCGGATAACCTCGGGAGGGTGGCCAGCTCACTGCGGACGCGCCGGGGCAGGGCCCGACTGCGTGCCGTCGCCCTGATCGGCATCGACGGCTCAGGTAAGACCACTCAGGCCCACCGGCTCGCCCAGGCGCTCACCGCCGCCGGCCTTCCCGCCACGTACCACCGCAACGCCGGTGGCCGGCGCTGGCTCGGCCGCATCGCGCAGCGGGTCGGCCGTCCGGACGCGCAGCGGCTCGTCGGGCGCGACGGCCTGCTCGTGGTCGAGTCGGTGCTGCGCTGGCTGGCCATCGCGCTCGCGCTGCTCAGCTGCCTGGTGACCGGCCGGACCGCGGTGATGGACAGGTGGTCGGCCTGCCAGTACGCCAGCATCCGGGCGCACGGCGGGCAGCGGTGGGAGCGGCTGGCCCGGGCCGGGTACCGGATCTTCCCGGCGCCCCGGGTGACGTTCCTGCTCACCGTCGACCCCGCCGAGGCGTACCGGCGGATCGAGCGGCGCGGCACCGACCACGAGACGATGGCGTGGCTGACCGCCGCGGACGCCGCCTACCGGGAGCTGCCGGAGTACGGCGGCTTCGTGGTGGTGGACGGCAACGGCCCGCCGGAGGAGGTGGCCCGCCGGATCCGGGCGCACCTGAGCGAGTGGCTGCCCGACGACCCGTCCGCCGGTCCCGGTCCGGCTCCGGCCGGGCCGGCTCCGGCCGGCCCGCGACGCCCGGCCGGTGGCGCCGGGCGGGACGGGCCGGTGCCGGTTCAGGCCCGCCCGTAGACCGGGATGCTCGCGCCGCTGGTGGGCGCGGACTCGGGGGAGGCCAGGAAGCGGATCACCGCGGCGATCTCGGCCGGCGGCACCCAGCGTGCATGGTCGGCGTCGGGCTGGGCGGCGCGGTTGGCCGGGGTGTCGATGACGCTCGGCAGTACCGTGTTGCACCGCACGCCGCGCTGCCGGTACTCGACCGCCACCGTCTCGGCGAACGCCCGTACCGCCGCCTTGGCGGTGGCGTAGCCGGAGGCGCCGGGGAACGGCGAGAGCGCCGCCCGGGCCGAGACGCAGACCACCGCGCCGTCGCCGGACGACACGAGGTGCGGCAGCGCGGCCCGGGTGACCAGGTACGTCGGGCGCAGGTTGAGCCGCAGCATCCGTTCGAAGTCCTCGACCGGGGTCTCGTGCACCAGGCCGCCGGCGGCGTACCCGCCGACGAGGTTGACCACCGCGCGCAGCGGCGCGGCCGGCTCGGCGGTCGCCGCCTCGACCGCCCGCGCGGCCCCCTCGGGCGTCAGCAGGTCGGCCACGACCCGGACCGGGCCGTCGTCCGCCCCGGGCTCCCGCTGGGGTACGACCACCCGCCAGCCGGCGTCGAGGAAGGCGGCGGTGACCGCGCCGCCGAGCCCACCCGTGCCTCCGGTCACCAGCACCGTGCGTTCCGTCATGGACACACACGCTAGCCAACGGCTGCGCCGACCGACCGGTGACCCGCACGCGCCGTCCGTGCCGCCCGGCCGAGGCCGACCAGGCAGGCCGTGCCGCGCGACGGCGGACCGGCACGTCGGGCGGCAGGAGTGACTCGACCGGACCGGATGAGGCAGTGGGGCTGCGACAATGGGATCCTTGGCCCGGGGGCGGGTACGGAAGACAGTAAATTTCCCGATACGCGGTGTCATGGTTGACGCTCACGCCTCGTGAAAGTAAGTTTCATCCGTGGCGAAGAGTCCGAAGATTTCTGCGAGTCACGAGACCGGTGGACTGATCGTCCACATCAGCGGCCTGCTGCCCTCGCTGTCCCCGGCCGAACAGCGGGTGGCCCGGCTGGTCGTCGCCGATCCGGCGGATGCGGCCCGGCGCACGATCACCGACCTCGCCACCGCCGCCGAGACGTCCGAGGCGACGGTGATCCGCTTCTGCCGCTCGGTCGGCATGGACGGCTACCCGCAGCTGCGGATCCGGCTCGCCGCCGAGGCCGCCCGCCGGGTCGAGCCGCCGGACGCCCGAGTGGTCGGCGGCGACATCCCGCCGGGCGCGGACCTCGCCCAGATCATCGCCACGATCGCGTTCAACGACGCCCGGGCCGTCGAGGAGACCGCCGAGCAGCTCGACCCGGCGGTCTGCGAGCAGGTGGTCGAGGCGATCACCGCGGCCGGCCGGATCGACGTCTACGGTGCGGGCGCCAGCGGCTTCGTCGCCTCCGACTTCCAGCAGAAGCTGCACCGCATCGGCCGCATCGCGTTCTACTTCCCGGACGTGCACACCGCGCTCACCTCCGCCGCCCTGCTGGGTCGCGGCGACGTCGCGGTCGGCATCTCGCACACCGGCACCACCTCCGACGTGATCGAGGTGCTGGAGCAGGCGCGGGCGCGCGGTGCCACCACCGTGGCGCTGACGAACTTCCCGCGCTCGCCGATCACCGAGGTCGCGGACCACGTGCTCACCACCGCCGCCCGGGAGACGACCTACCGCTCCGGCGCGACAGCGAGCCGGCTGGCCCAGCTCACAGTGGTCGACTGCCTCTTCGTCGGGGTGGCCGCCCGCAGCCGGGCCCGGACCAAGAAGGCCCTGGAGGCCACCGCCGAGGCGGTCCAGTCGCACCGGGTCGGTCCCGGGCGGAGGCGGGGATGACGGCGGGTCGGGTGGAGCGGGACGGCGTGGCGGCGGTACGGCCGGTGGTGCGCGTCGGCGCGCCGACCGAGCGGCGCAACCCGCACAGCGTGGACCTCGACCTGATGTCCACCCGGGACGTGCTCACGGTCATCAACGAGGCGGACCGGCGCGTACCGGCCGCCGTCGCCGCGGTGCTGGACGAGATCGCCGAGACCGTCGACCTGGCCGTGGCCGCGCTGCGCGACGGGCACCGCGTGCACTACTTCGGCGCCGGCACCTCCGGGCGCCTCGGCGTGCTCGACGCCGCCGAGCTGGCGCCCACGTTCAACTCGCCGCGGCACTGGTTCTGCTCGCACCTCGCGGGCGGCCCGGAGGCGATGTGGCGCGCCGTCGAGGACGCCGAGGACGACGAGCACGGTGGCGCCGCCGACGCCGCCGAGTGCGTACGCCCCGGCGACCTCGTGGTGGGCCTCGCGGCCAGCGGGCGCACCCCGTACGTCCTCGGGGCGCTCGCCGCGTCCCGGGCGCAGGGGGCCGGGACGGTGCTGCTCTGCGCGAATCCGGAGGCCGAGGCCGCCGCGTCGGTGGACGTCTTCATCGGTGTGGACACCGGACCGGAGGTGGTCACCGGGTCGACCCGGATGAAGGCCGGCACGGCGCAGAAGCTGGTGCTCAACACGTTCTCCACGGCCGTGATGGTGCGTCTGGGCCGGGTCTACTCGAACCTCATGATCGACATGGTGGCGACGAACGCCAAACTGCGCGGCCGCATGATCTCGATTCTCGTGGAGGCCACCGGCTGCGCCGAGGAGGTGTGCCGGGTCGCCCTGCGGGAGGCCGACGGCGACCTCAAGACCGCGCTCGTGGCGCTGGTGTCCGGTGCGGAGGTGCCCGCCGCCCGGGCCGCGCTGGCCCGCTCCGCCCACCAGGTACGCGGCGCGCTCGCCCTGCTCGCCTCCTGACCGTCTCCGGCCCCGGCCGCGAGCCCGGTCCGTCCCGCCCCGTCCGCCCGATCCACCCGCCCGGCGCATCCGCCCGGCGGGTGCGACGCGTATCACGTGCGGGAGGGGGACGACTCCTCCCGCACGGATTGTTCAACGAGGCGGAGGGTAATCCTTGAGCATGGCTGAACCGACCGGTCCCCAGGCGCGTATCTCGCAGTGACCAGGATCGCAACGACTCGGTGACGCGGCTCGCTGTGTTCATGGAACAGGCAATGGTGCCATTCCATGGGCGAACGGCGATTTCGCAGCTCCGGTGTGCGCCGAAAACGGCGCCCGCGAGCCGCCCGAACCGGGTCGGTAACAGGAAACATGGACCGGGCTCTCAGCTACTACTCAGGCATTCGTGACAGTTTCGACTCACGACATGGAATCCCCGACGCGTCACATCTGTTGTGTAGGTGTCAGCACCTACGGGCACAGCGGAGGTTACGGGGAGGGCTGATGAACGTGGGGATGGCAAGGAACCGGGCAACCGGCGCGAGCGAGGGGACCGTGGCAATCGTGGACAAGAACATCGGCATGCGTACCGACGAGGTCGCCGAGGAGCGGGACCTGGTCGGCGTCTACCTGCACGAGATCTCCCGGACGCCGCTGCTCGACGCCGCCCGGGAGGTCGACCTCTCCAAGGCGATCGAGGCCGGCCTCTACGCCGAGCACCTGCTCGAAGAGGACCGGATCCCCGAGGGCGCCGACCGGGAGGACCTGGAGCGGCTGGTCGCCGAGGGTGAGCGCGCGAAGGATCTGTTCATCCGCGCGAACCTGCGACTGGTCGTGTCGATCGCCCGGCGCTACGTGCGCTCCGGGATGCCCATGCTGGACCTGATCCAGGAGGGCAACACCGGCCTGGTCCGGGCGGTCGAGAAGTTCGACTACGAGCGCGGATTCAAGTTCTCCACCTACGCGACCTGGTGGATCCGCCAGGCCATCAGCCGGGCGATCGCCCAGCAGGAGCGGACCGTACGGCTGCCCGTGCACCTGGTCGAGGACGTCAACCGGATGCGCAACGTGGCCCGGCAGCTCACCCGTGAGCTGGGCAGCGACCCGGAGCCGGAGCAGATCGCGACCGCGCTCGGCGTCACCGTCGAGCGGGTGAACGAGCTGGTCCGCTGGTCGCAGGACACCGTCTCGCTGGACACCCCGGTGGGTGACGACGGCGACACCAACCTCGGTGACCTGGTCGCCGACAGCGACGCGCCGTCGCCGGAGGAGATCGTGCTCACCGGCCTGGAGCGGCAGCGGATCGAGGGTCTGCTCAACCACCTCGACGACCGTTCCGCCGGCATCATGCGGGCCCGGTACGGCCTGGAGGACGGGCGCGAGCACTCGCTGACCGAGGTCGCGTCGCGGTTCTCGCTCTCCCGGGAGCGCATCCGCCAGCTGGAGATCCAGGCTCTCGGCCGGCTGCGTGAGCTGGCTCGCGCGGAGGGGCTCCAGGCGGCCTGACCTGGTAACAATGAACGGCGAACGGCCGGCGTCCGACAGGGGGACGCCGGCCGTTCGCCGTCTTCGCGGTGCTCAGACCCGGCCGTAGCCGGCGATCGTCATGATGTTCATGCCGCGCTTGCTGACGTTGCGTCCGGCGCTGGGCGCGTCGATGATCTGGCCGTTGCCGACGTAGAGCGCCACGTGCCCTAGCCCGGAGTAGAACACCAGGTCACCCGGTTGCAGCTGGCTGCGGCTGATCCGCGTGGTGGCTCCCCACTGCTGCGCCGCGCTGTGCGGCAACGACTTCCCGGCCGCCCGCCAGGCGGCGAGCGTCAGTCCGGAGCAGTCGTAGCTGCCGGGGCCGTCCTGGCCGTAGCCGTAGGGCTTGCCGACCGCGCCGTAGGCGTATCGCACCGCCGTGCCGGCGTCGCCGGAGACGGCCGGCGGCTTGCCCGCCGAGCTGGGGTTGCCGGGTGCCTCCGTGGCCCGCCCGTACGCCTTGCGCCGCATCTCGTAGAGGTCGGACAGGTCCGCCTCGATCCGCGTCTTCGCGGACTTGAGCTGCTTGGCCTGCGCCGCCTCCCGGGCGAGCGTGACGTCCAGCGCGGTCTTCTGGTCGATCAGCCGCTTCTGGTCGGCGGTGAAGCTGTTGATGGTGCGCTGCCGCTGGCGGGTGAGCTGGTCGAGCGTGCCCAGCCGCTCCGGCAGGGTGGCCTGGCCGCCCGGGTCCAGCAGGGCCGCCGCGGTGCGCATGCCACCGGTCTTGTACGCCGTCGCGGCCAGGACGCCCACATCGGCGCGGCTGCGTTCGGCCTGTTCCTGCAGCGGCCCGATGCGGGCCTCCAACTTGGCCGCGGTGGCCTTGTTGGCCTTGATGTCCTCGTTGAGCTTGTTGTAGGACTCGACGATTCGCTCCAGCTCAGTCGAGGACTTCTCGATCTGCTTCGTCAGCTCGGCGGGGGTCGGCTCGGCCCGGGCCACCTGCGCCGGGGCGAGCAACGCGGCCGAGAGGCCGGCCACCGCCAGCGAGCGGAGCAGCATCCGTAAGGACGACAAGAGCGGAAAGCTCCTCTCCCACCGGTCGCCGGGCGCGTTCGCGACCCGGCGACACCGGCCCGGGGCCGTCCGGGTGGACGGCTGTCGACCGGGCCGACCTGGACAACCTAACCCGTGATCGCAGTAGCCGGGAGTTCAAGCAGGGGCGAAAGTTGGCAAAGTGGCGGAAAGTGATGAGGGGGAGCCGGTGGGTGGATGAGGCGACTCGCCCGATTCGTCGTTCTGGGCGGATGTCGCCAGGCCACGCCAGGCGAAGTCATGACAAAGACGGAAATCTTTCTCTGTTTCCGGCGGGCGCGGGCGGGCCGGTCACCCCGCGACAGCCGAAACCCCGAGGTCAGGTGGCGCGAGGCAAACACAATGAAGCCCGGACGGGAAATCCCACCACGGGATCCCTGCTCCCGGGAGGCCGCCGTGCAGACCGACCGCTCCGCCACCCAGCCGCCCCGCTCGCCGCGACCGGCCGGACCCAGGCTGCTCTACGCCCGGCCCGGCATCGTCGTCACCGCCGAGCGCTTCACCGTCGGCCGCAACACCTGGCCGGTGGCCGAGATCACCCAGCTCCGGATCGACCGCGGGCCGCACGACCGGCTCGCGATCCGGGCCGTCGCCGTGTCCGCCGCGATGATCGCCGCGGTCGGCCTGCTGCTCGGCTTCACCGGCGGCCTGCACCGGCTCACCGCCGGGGCGTACCTCCTGCTCGGCGCCGTCGGGCTGGTGCCGATGCTGCTGGTGCTGATCGGCGACCGCGTACGGCCCCCGGCGCACGAGCTGTGGGGCCGGGTCCGGGGCACCGAGGTGCTGCTGTTCAGCAGCGACGACGAGCGGCAGTTCGGCCAGGTCGCCCGCGCGCTGGGGCGGGCCCGGGAGGCGGCGCGGCTGGGCGGCTGGGCCGACC
>NZ_JBXUOV010000149.1:0-14127 GCF_057196585.1 Micromonospora sp. ATLC20 | reverse complement strand
CCGCCGGGCTGCGCCGGCACGAGCGGCGTACCGTCGCGCAGCGCGGGACCGGCCCCGGCGAGCGCCGCCGTGATCCGGTCGGTCACGGCCTGCGGCATCTCCGGCGCGGGGCCCGCGGCCCAGCCGGCCAGATCCGCGCCGACCAGGTCGACCGCGTCGGTGAGATTCTCGTACGCGGCCCGCCACGCCGGGTCCTGCTCGACCAGCCGGGCCACTGTCGCCTGCTCGGGGGTGCCGTCCAGCGCCCCGCCGAGGTAGTCGGCGAGCAGGTCGTGGTCGACCTCGCTGAACTCCCGGGAAGTCACGGCTCCTCCTGGCTGACGGCCTGCCGGGACGCTCCCGACGAGGATCCGACGCCCTCGGGGCGTCTGCGGTTCCCGGAGGTGAGCCGCGGCACGTCCTCGGCCGGTGCGTCGGCGCCGGTCCGCAGGTGACCGAGCAGGACGGCGAGGCGGGCCCGGCCCCTGGCGCACCGGCTCTTGACCGTTCCCTCGGCGACGCCGAGCATGGCGGCGACCTCGGCCACCGGGTAGCCCTGCACGTCGACCAGGACCAGCGCGGCCCGTTGTTCGGCCGGCAACGCCGCGAGGGCCTGCCGGACCACGAGCGCGGTGTCGTGGTCGCGGGCCGGCGCGGCCGGTTCCGGGCCGCCGGTGTGCCGGCCGGGTTCGCCGTCGGTGTGCACGCCGTCCGGCAGCGGGACGGTGGCATGGGTCTGCCGCCGCCGGATCCGGTCCAGGCAGGCGTTCACCACGATGCGGTGCAGCCAGGTGGTGACCGCCGAGTCGCCCCGGAACCGGGCCGCCGCGCGGTGCGCCGACAGCATGGCGTCCTGGAGGGCGTCGGCGGCCTCCTCACGGTCGCCGATCGTCCGCAGCGCGACCGCCCAGAGGCGGTCCCGGTGCCGCTGGAACAGTTCGGTGAAGGCGTCCCGGTCGCCGGCCACGTGCGCCCGCAGCAGCTCCAGGTCGGAGCGGCCGGGTGGCAGGCCGTCGCGTTCCGCCATCACCACATCCGGCGGCGGTGGCGCGGCGGGGACGGCGGCCGGGTCACGAGCCCTGGACCACGATCTCCTGGACGCCGAGCTTCCAGGTGTTGCCGTTGTCCTTCGCCGGCAGCTTGGTGATCCAGAACAGCAGGTACTGGTACTTCTGGTCCGGCTCGAAGGCGTTGAAGATCATCTTGGTGCCGCCGTCCTCGTTCGGCGGCCCGACCAGCGTCGAGTAGGCGTTGACGAGCTGCTTGTCGCCCGAGGAGCTGGACGGGAAGTCGCCGCGGGTGCCGGCGCGCAACTCGACCGTGGCGCCGGTGGCCGAGAGCGTGGCCTCCAACTGCTTGACCGAGTGCGGGGCGCCCAGGTCGATCCAGACGCCCATGCCCTTCTTGATGCCGCCGAACTTGGCGTTCGTCCGGTAGGTGTTGGTCTCCCAGCCCTCGTCGTCGTCCCCGTCGATGACCTTCTCGGCGTTGCGCACCTCGGCGCGGTCGCCGTCCGGGTCGATGATCCGGACGTCCACGATGGTGAGCTTGCGAACCTGCGCGGCGGGCTCGGCCCCACCCCCGGTGGCCGGCGCGCTGTTCGACGGCTGAGCGACCGGCTCCTTGTCGCCGTCGTCGCCGCCACCGAGCGCGTTGATGCCGATGAGCAGCCCGACCAGGGCGACCGCCAGCAGGCCGGCGATGCCGATGGCGACCTTGCGGCCACCGGCCGCGGCCAGCGGGGAGGGCTCCTCGCCGGGGTCGGCGGTGAAGCGCAGCGGGCCGGCCTGCTCCAGGAACTGCTCGTCGGCGGGGATGTCGAGCCGGCTCAGCTCGGCGGCCAGCACGTCCGACGACGGCGGGGGGATCTCCGGGTCGAGCAGGTCCATGGTCAGGTCGTCGAGGTAGGCCGGCACCCCGGCGCGCATCTGCCGGGGTGCGGCGATGGCGCCGCCGGCGTCCCGGACGGCGTCCGGCAGGGCGGCGCGGCCGTGCCCGGCGGTGGCGCCGTGCAGCGGGGCCTCGCCGTGCGGCCAGTGCCCGGTCAGGGCGAAGTAGAGCACCCCGCCGACCGCGCGCAGGTCGTTCTCCTGGCTGTCCGCGCCGTCGGTACGCGCATCGGCGAGCACCACCCGGCCGTCGTCGCTGATCATGACGGTGCCGGGGTGGAGGTTGCCGTGCACCATGCCGGTGGCGTGCACGGCGGCGAGGGCGCTGGCGACGGCGTTGCCGATCGCGGTGGCCCGGGCCGGGTCCAGCGGCCCGTCAGCGGCGACCATCTCGCGCAGCGACTGCCCGTCGACCCACTCGCGGACCACGTAGGCCCGGTCGTCCTCGTCGATCGCGTCGTAGACGCCGACCAGGTTGGGGTGGATGACGCGGCTCGCGGCGACCGCGGCCTGAAGCATCTCGGTGGCGGAGTCGCCACCCGGGTAGCGGAGGACCACGGCGACGGGACGGCGGAGCACCACGTCGACACCGCGCCAGACCAACCGGCCCGCGCTGTCGTTGTTGATGTGCTCGACCAGTTCGTACCGCTCCGCGAGCAGCTCACCGACCGTGGGAGCACCGAAGGTCACGACCGCAGGAGAGGTCTCCTCCGCTTCCTGACCCTCGCCGACCTGGGTCACCCGTCCTCCCTCGGTGATCGCGTCGATCGATGGACCCGTGCTGCTGGGCATGTGGCTTCCCGCTCTGCCTTCGGTGGAACGGCCGCGGTGTCGACACCCGCGTCGATCCCGGTCGTACCCGTCGAGAGCGACCTTACCCGGGATGCCCGGTTCTCCGACATGTCATCTTCCCGCTGTGACCGGCCGGAAGGCCAGTCGCCGCGGGCCCCGGCCGGGTCGCCCGCCCACCCGGCGGGCGAGCCGGACACGCACCGCCAATCTAGAGGTTGACGGCAAGGAGGCGGCACAGGGGCGTACCGGTGCGGCGGCGGGGAGGTTTTCCCCGCCCCGGCCTGCGCTCCCTCGTCCGTACGGTTGGTTGTCCACAGGCCGAGAGGCCCATTGGACGGCGGAATTCCAAGTTATCCACAGCCGTATCCCCAGCCTGGTGATCCTCGTTCACCGTCGGTCACCGAGGGGGTCAACGCCCGAGGCGCCGCCGGACCATCCCGACCACCTCGGTGATCTCGCCGATCCGCAGCACCATGGCGAGCCCCAGATAGGTCGCGCCGATCGCCGCGCCGCCGATCACCAACTGGACCGCCGCGGCGAGCCAGCTCAGGCTCTCCGGGTCGCCGGGGAGCACCGCGACCACGAGCAGGCCGACGACCGCCGCGCCGAGGGCCGCCACGACCACCCGGCCGAGCGTCCGCATGATCCCGCCCAGCCCGATCCGGCCCACCCGGGGCCGCAGCAGCATCGCCGAGATGATCGCCGCCGCCAGGTACGACACCGCGTTGCCGAGCATCATCCCGGCCGCCGCGAACGTGTTCGAGAAGAGCAGGAACAGGCCCACCTGGAGCAGCACGCGCAGCGCCACCACCGGAATGTTGATCAGAGCCGGGGTACGGGTGTCCGGCAGCGCGTAGAACGCGAAGGTGAAGAGCTGGCTCACCGCGAACGGCACCAGGCCGAGCGCCGCCACCAGCAGCACCGTCGAGGTGGCCACCGCGTTGTCGCCGGTGAACGCGCCGTACCGGAACACCACCACCGAGATCGGGGCGGCCAGCACCGCGTAGCAGACCGCGATGGGCGCGAGCACCGCGGTGACCATCCGGGTGCCCCGGGACAGGTCGGCGGTGACGTCGTGGAACCGGTTCTCGGCCGCCGCCGCGCTCATCCGGGGCATCAGCGCCGTGATGATCGAGACCGCGATGATGCCGTGCGCCATCATCAGCAGCAGGAACACGTTGTTGTAGATCAGCAGGCCGGCGTTCTCGCCGTCCCCGCCGGCGGCCCGGTTGAGCAGGTTGACCACCACGAAGAGGCCGAGCTGGTTGACCGCGACGTAGCAGAACATCCAGGCGCCGAGCCGGGCCAGCTCGCGCAGCCCCAGCTCGCGGAAGTCGAACCGCGCCTTCCACCGGAAGCCGACCTTGCGCAGCGCGGGCAGCAGGCCGACCGCCTGCACCGCCACGCCCAGCAGCGTGCCGCCGCCGACCAGCAGGATCCGGTCCCAGCCCACCTCCTCGGGCCGGAGACCGGTCGCGCCGAAGACGACGATGTACAGGCCGAACGTGCCGATCGAGACGAGATTGTTGAGGATCGGCGCCCACATCGGGGCGGCGAAGTGCCCCCTGGTGTTGAGCACCGCGGCGATCAGCGCGCTGATGCCGGTGAAGAACAGCATCGGCAGCATCAGGTACGACAGCCGGGTGACGAGCGTGGTGTACGCCGGATCGTCGCCGCCGGCCGCGTACACGGCGGTCAGCACCGGGGCCAGCAGCACCGCGATCAGCGCGGTCGCGGCGAGCGCCAGCACCGCGAGGGTCAGCAGGCGCTGCGCGTACGCCTCGCCCCGGTCCGCGTCGATCTTGCGGCGGCGCACCAGCACCGGCACCAGGACGCTCGTCAGCACGCCGCCGAGCAGGAACTCGTACACCTGGTTGGGCAGGAACTGGGCGGTGGTGAACGCGTCGCCGACCATCGTGCCGAGCGCGGCACCGATCATCAGGTTGCGGATGAACCCCGTACCCCGGCTCACCAGGCTGCCGATCGCCATCACCGCGCTGTTCGCCGCGGCGCTGGTCTCGGCGACCACCTCCTGCGGCGGCGCGACGGCCTCGACGCCGGGCTGGTTCAGCGGCTCGGCCGAGATGAAGGTGGCGCCGTCGTCCGGCGGCAGGCCGTCGCCGTGCGCGTTCGCGCTGCGGTAGAGCCCGCCGCTCATCTGCCAGCCTCCAGGGGGTACGTGGCGACCGGGCCCGGCCGGCCCCGCCCAACCGGAACCTTAGTCAACCCGGACCCGTTACCCGCGCCCGGCGCGGTCGATCCACCTCCGGCCCGATAGGCTGGCGATCCCATGTCCGAAGCCTCCGCCTCCCACGCCGCCGACCGCCGCGAACTGACCGCCGCGCAGCGCAACGCCGTCGCCGAACTGCTCCGAGTCTCGCCGGTCGCCGACGAGCTGGGCCGGCGCTTCGCCCGGGCCGGTCACGAACTGCACCTGGTGGGCGGATCCGTCCGCGACGCGCTGCTCGGGCGGCTCGGAAACGACCTCGACTTCTGCACCGACGCCCACCCGGACGAAACCATCAAGGTCATCCGCGGCTGGGCGGAGTCGATCTGGGAGACCGGGCGCGAGTTCGGCACCATCGCCTGCCAGCGAGACGGCCTCAACCTGGAGATCACCACGTTCCGCGCGGAGGTCTACGACCAGGTCAGCCGCAACCCGGTGGTGCAGTACGGCACGAGCCTGACCGAGGACCTCAAGCGCCGCGACTTCACCGTCAACGCGATGGCGGTCAGCCTGCCCGACCACCGGTTCACCGACCCGTACGGCGGGCTGGCCGACCTGGCCGCCAAGATCATCCGTACCCCCGGGACGCCGCAGGAGTCGTTCCGCGACGACCCGCTGCGGATGCTGCGCGCGGCCCGGTTCGCCGCCCAGCTCCGCTTCGCCGTCCACCCGGACGTCCGCGCGGCGATGACCGAGATGGCCGGCGACCTGGACCGGATCACCGCCGAGCGGATCCGGGACGAGTTCACCAAGCTGCTCTGCGGCGCCGACCCGATCACCGGGCTGCGCCTGCTCGTCGACACCGGCCTGGCCGAGCGCTTCCTGCCCGAGCTGACCGGCCTGAAGCTCACCATCGACGAGCACGCCCAGCACAAGGACGTCTACGAGCACACGCTCACAGTGGTCAGCAACGCCATGTCGCTGGAGTCCGACGGCTGCGACTTCGTGCTGCGGATGGCCGCGCTCATGCACGACGTCGGCAAGCCGGCCACCAAGGCGGTCGGCGCGGACGGCCGGGTCAGCTTCCACCACCACGAGGTGGTCGGCGCCCGTCTGACCAAGAACCGGATGAAGGCGATGCGCTACTCCAAGGAGATCACCTCCCAGGTGGTCAAGCTGGTCGGGCTGCACCTGCGCTTCTACGGGTACGGCCGGGGCGAGTGGACCGACTCGGCGGTCCGCCGGTACGTCACCGACGCCGGTGACCTGCTGTCCCGGCTGCACAAGCTGACCCGCTCCGACTGCACCACCCGTAACCGGCGCAAGGCGGCCCAGCTCGCGGCCGACTACGACGCGCTGGAGGAGCGGATCGCCCGGATCGCCGCCGAGGAGGACCTGGCCCGGGTCCGGCCCGACCTGGACGGCAACGCGATCATGGAGCTGCTCGGCGTACCGCCGGGGCCGGTGGTCGGCCGGGCCTGGCAGCACCTCAAGGAGCTGCGCCTGGAGCGCGGGCCGCTGGACCGCGACGAGGCCGAGGCGGAGCTGCTGCGCTGGGCGCGCGAGGAGGGCGTCACCGGCTGAGGCCGGCGTCGCGAATCGGACGACGATACGCCGGCGTGTCGACCGAACGGTTGACCCGCTCCGGTCGATGTCTCCCGCATGATGAGTCATCGGCAGCCGCCGAATCGACAGATGCGGCTGTTCTGATTCATCCGCCCGTCCGATCCGGACGGTCGCTGGACACGGGGAGACAATTCGTGACACGTCGTGGCGGCTTGCGCCGCTCCGCGCTCGTGGGGCTCGCCCTCACCAGCGCCACCTCCATCCTCTGCGCCACAGTCGCCGGGCCGGCCCTCGCCGACCCGAAGCGACCGCCGGTCCGTGGCGCCGGCACGGCCGAGGCGGTGCCCGGCCGGTACATCGTGGTCCTCAAGAAGGGCAAGGCCACCCCGGCCAAGGTGAAGTCCGCCGCGTCCGCGCTGGCCGGCGAGCACGGCGGCACCGTCCGCCGGGTCTTCGGCAAGGCGCTGAACGGCTACTCGGCCACCATGGACGCCCGGCAGGCCGCGCGGCTCGCCGCCGACCCGGACGTCGAGTACGTCCAGCAGGTCCAGCGCTGGAGCACCGCCGGCACCCAGACCACCCCGCCGTGGGGCCTGGACCGCATCGACCAGCTCAAGACCCGCACCGACGGCAAGTACACCTACCCGTCGACCGGCGCCGGGGTGACCGCGTACGTGATCGACACCGGCATCGACATCGACCACCAGGACTTCGGCGGGCGCGCCCGCAACGGCTACGACGCGGTCGAGCAGGACGACGTCGCGCAGGACTGCGACGGGCACGGCACGCACGTGGCGGGCACGATCGGCGGTACGACGTACGGCGTCGCCAAGGGAGTCGACCTGGTCGCCGTCCGGGTCCTCGACTGCTCCGGCAGCGGCGACACCGAGCAGGTGATCGCCGGCATCGAGTGGGTCACCGCCAACGCCACCGGGCCGTCCGTCGCCAACATGAGCCTCGGCGTCGATCGCGTCGACCAGGCCGTGAACGACGCGGTCACCCGTTCGATCGCCTCCGGCATCACCTACGCCGTCGCGGCCGGCAACAGCATGCAGGACGCCTGCGGCTCCTCGCCGGCGAGCGTGCCCGCCGCCATCACCGTCGGCGCCACCGACCGGGTCGACATGCGCGCCTGGTTCTCCAACTACGGCCGCTGCCTGGACCTGTTCGCGCCCGGCACCGGCATCGTCTCGGCCAAGGCCGGCAGCAGCGCCGGCACGGAGTCGATGAGCGGCACCTCGATGGCGTCCCCGCACGTGGCGGGCGCCGCCGCGCTGCTGCTGGAGGAGCACCCGGCCTGGTCGCCGCAGCAGGTACGCGACTCGGTCGTGACCACCGGCATCGGCGGCGCGGTGCACGACATCATGGGCTCCACCGACCGGCTGCTGCACATCGGCTCGGCCGTGACGGCCCGCGGCTCGTACGGGCTCAAGGCCCGCGTCAACGGCCGTTACGTCACGGCGGAGAGCGCCGGGGCGAAGCCGCTGATCGCCCGGGGCACCTCCATCGGCGCCTGGGAGAAGTACGACGTGGTCGACGCCGGCGGAGGCCTGTTCGGCCTGCGGGCGCGGGTCACGAACAAGTTCGTCACGGCGGAGAGCGCCGGGGCGAAGCCGCTGATCGCCCGCTCGGCCACCATCGGCGCGTGGGAGAAGTTCCAGATCGTCGACAACACCGACGGCACGATCAGCCTGAAGGCGGCGATCAACGGCAAGTACGTCACCGCGCCGAGCGCCACCTCCCCGCTGATCGCCAGCAAGACCGCGATCGGCACCGCCGAGAAGTTCGACTTCGACGCCCCGGCGCCCCTCGTAAGCATCAAGTCGGTGGCCAGTGGCAAGTTCGTGACGGCGGAGAGCGCCGGGGCGAAGCCGCTGATCGCCCGCTCGGCGACCGTCGGCGCCTGGGAGAAGTACGAGCTGGTTAACGTCGGTGACGGCTACGGCACCTTCGGCCTGAAGGCCCAGATCAACGGCAAGTTCGTGACGGCGGAGAGCGCCGGGGCGAAGCCGCTGATCGCCCGGGGCGCCTCGATCGGCGCGTGGGAGGGGATGTCGTTCCTCGACTACAACGCCGACGGCTCGGTCTACCTGTACGCGAACATCAACGAGAAGGCGGTCACCGCCGGCAGCGCCGGCACGAGCCAGCTCATCGCCAGCCGGACCATCGACTGGAACAGCCCGACCCTCGGCCTGGGCGCCGGCGAGAAGTTCGTCGTCGCCGTGCTCTGACCCGTACCACCGCACGACGCCCGCCGGCTCCCCGAGGGGAACCGGCGGGCGTCGTCGTCACTGGGTGACGGTGCTGCCGTCCACTGTGGTCTTGCCGTTGTGCTGGGCGCTGCTGCCCAGCCGCGCCAGCAGCCCGGCCAGGTCGATGCCGGTCAGGTCGCTGCCGAGCTGGAGGCCCTGGGCGACGTTGCCGGCCACCGACTTGGTCAGCGAGGACGCGCCGTCCGTGGAGATCACCGTCATCTTGTCGATCGCGCCGATCGGGGCGCTGGCCGCGCCGACCACCTCGGGCAGCACCTTGACCAGCAGGTCCAGGACGGCCGCCTCGCCGTACGCGGCGAACGCCTCGGCCTTGCGGGCCATCGCGTCGGCCTCGGCCTGACCCTTCGCGAGGATGGCCGCGGCCTCGGCCTGGCCCTCCCGCTCGACCGCCTCGGCGATCGCGGAACGACGGCGCTGCTCGGCCTCACCCTCCTTGGCGCCCTCGATCGCGTTCGCCTCGGCCAGTGCGGCCCGGCGGGCCCGCTCGCCCTCACCGGTGAGGCGGGCCTGCTCGGCGGAGGCCTGCGCGGCAGCGATCGTGGCCTGCCGCTGCGCGTCGGCGTTGAGCACCGCCGCGTTGCGGTTCGCCTCGGCCTCCTGCTCCACCTTGTACCGTGCGGCGTCGGCCGGCTTGCGCACCTCGGTGTCGAGCTGGCGCTGCTTCAGCTCGGCGTTGCGCTCGGCCACCTTCTGCTGCTCGGAGAGGATCGCCTGGTCCCGCTCGGCCTGCGCGAGCGGACCGGCCGCTGCCGACCTCGCCTTCGCCGCGTCGATCTCGGCCTGGATGCCGGCCTGCTTGAGCGCCAGGTTCCGGTTAGCCTCGGCGATCGCCTCCTCGGCGAGCAGCCGCTCCTGCTCGGCCTGCTGGCGGGCCCGCGCCTCGGCGATGGCCGCGTCCTTGAGCACGCGGGCCGCCTCCGGCCGTCCCAGGTCCTGGAGGTAGGAACCCTCGGCCAGGATGTCCTGGAGCTGGAAGGTGTCCAGCACCAGGCCCTGGTTGGTCATCGAGTGCTCGGCCTCCTCGGCGACCGCGCTGGCGAACGCCGCCCGGTCCCGGATGATCTCCTCGACGGTGAGCCGCCCGACGATCGAGCGGAGCGCGCCGGCCAGCACCTCGCGGGTGAAGTTGTCGATCTCCTCCTGCTGGTTCAGGAAGCGCTGGGCGGCGGCGCGGATCGCGTCCTCGGTGCCGCCCACCTTGACGATCGCGACGCCGTGCAGCTCGGTGCGGATGCCCTGCTTGCTCACCGCGCCGCGGATGCTGACGTCGATCCGGCGGCTGGACAGGTCGAGCGACTGGAGCTTCTGCACCACCGGCAGCACGAACACCGAGGCGCCGAGCACGACCTTCTGCCCGGACATGTCGGTGGCCCGGCCGCCGTCGGCGGTCTGGGTGGTGCGGCCCTTGCGGCCGGTGACGATGAACGCCTGGTTCGGCCCGGCCACCTTGATCCGGGACAACACGAAGAGGACGAGGACGACGGCGAGGAGGACCGCGCCGCCGATGGCGACGAGCAGGGGCATGGGGGTTCCCGTCTGTGTGGTGGTGTCAGTAGGTCTCGACGTGCACGCTGGTCTCGCTCAGGGCTTCGACCACGAAGATCCGGGTGCCGACCGGGATCGGCCCGTCGGCGCGGGCGTTGAGCTTCACCGGCTGGCCGGCGAGGCGTACCCGCACCTCGCCGTAGCCGCCGTTGGGGATCGGCGTCACCACCAGCCCGATCGCGCCGGCCAGGTGGTCGCGGGTGGGTGTGGCGTCGGTGCGCATGTTGCGGGCCGCGCGGCTCAGCCGGGCCGCCAGCCAGCCGGTGGGCACGGCGGCGAGCGCGCCGCCGGCCACCGCCGCCGCGATCATTCCGGGGGTACGACCCCCGAGCAGTTCGTTGACGATCGCGCCGCCGAACCCGAACGCCCCGGTGAACCCGGCGGCCGCCTCCAGCGACACCGGCCCGTCGACGTCCGGCTGGCCGAGGTGGAGCACTCCCGAGCCGAGCAGGGCGAGCGTCAGCACGCCCACACCGACCCCGCCGATGATCAGGAAAATGAGCGTCCCGGTGGCCATGACCTGCACGGTATCGACGCCGTGCAACATCGACTTCGTTCAGCGGACGTCCAGCGGCGGGTCAGGGCCGGTCGGGGAGAATGTCGGCGGTCGCGCGACAATGGGTGACATGCGCTGGACCGTGCTCGACTCCCCGATCGGGGAGTTCTCCGTCGGCACCGACGACGACGCGGTGCGCGGCGCGCACTTCGGCCGGGTGGACGGGGCGTCGGACGAACCCGGCGACGCGGTGGCCCGGCTGGCGGTGGCGGAGCTGCGGGCGTACTTCGCCGGTGAGCTGACCGAGTTCACCGTGCCGGTGTCGGCGCCCCGGGGCTCGGAGTTCGAGCGCGCCGTGTGGCGGGAGATGACCCGCATCCCGTACGGGGAGACGGCTACCTACGGCGAGGTGGCGAAGGCGGTCGGTGATCCGGGTGGCGCCCGGGCGGTCGGGGTGGCCTGCAACCGCAATCCGGTGCCGGTGATCGTGCCCTGTCACCGGATCGTCGGCGCGGGCGGCAAGCTGGTCGGCTTCGGCGGCGGGCTGCCGCGCAAGGTGACGCTGCTGGAGCTGGAGGCGTCGGTGGCGCTGCGGCGCGCCTGGTCCTGACGTACGCGAAGAAGGAAGGCCGGGTCCGCGCGGACCCGGCCTTCCTTCTGGTGCGTGTCAGCGTGTCAGCGCTCGATCTCGCCGGCGATGAACGCCTCGACGGCGGCGTGCGCGTCGTGGTCGGCGTACTGCTCCGGCGGGGACTTCATGAAGTACGAGGAGGCGGAGAGGATCGGGCCACCGATCTTCCGGTCCAGCGCGATCTTCGCGGCGCGGACGGCGTCGATGATGACACCGGCCGAGTTCGGCGAGTCCCACACCTCGAGCTTCAGCTCCGCGTTGAGCGGGGTGTCACCGAAGGAACGGCCCTCCAGGCGGATGTACGCCCACTTGCGGTCGTCCAGCCACGGCACGTGGTCGGACGGGCCGATGTGCACGTCGCTCTTGCTCATCTCGTGCGGGATCTGGGAGGTCACCGACTGGGTCTTCGAGATCTTCTTCGAGACCAGGCGGTTGCGCTCCAGCATGTTCATGAAGTCCATGTTGCCGCCGAAGTTGAGCTGGTACGTGCGCAGCAGCTCGACACCGCGGTCCTCGAAGAGCTTCGCCAGGGCGCGGTGCACGATGGTGGCGCCGACCTGGCTCTTGATGTCGTCGCCGACGATCGGCAGACCGGCGTCGGTGAACTTCTTCGCCCACTCCGGGTCCGAGGCGATGAACACCGGCAGGGCGTTCACGAACGCGCAGCCGGCGTCGATCGCGGCCTGGGCGTAGAACTTGTCGGCCGCCTCGGAGCCCACCGGGAGGTAGGAGACCACCACGTCGACCTGCGCGTCGCGCAGCGCCTGCGCCACGTCGACCGGCGCGGCGTCCGACTCCTCGACGATCTCGCGGTAGTACTGGCCGAGACCGTCGAAGGTCGGGCCGCGCTGCACGGTGACGCCGGTCGGCGGCACGTCGCAGAGCTTGATCGTGTTGTTCTCGCTGGCGACGATCGCCTCCGCGAGGTCCATGCCCACCTTCTTGGCGTCCACGTCGAACGCCGCGACGAACTTCACGTCCGAGACGTGGTAGTCGCCGAAGGTGACGTGCATGAGACCCGGGACGCGGTCGTTCGGGTCGGCGTTCCGGTAGTACTCCACGCCCTGTACGAGGGACGAGGCGCAGTTACCCACACCGACGATGGCGACGCGGACGGAGCCCATAGCGTCTGCCTCCTTCTTCTTCATCACGGCCGCTCTGTCCTGGACGTTCCAGGCGTGGGCGGGCTGTCGTTGTCTCCTCGGCCACCGGCCGTCCCGGGTCGCGGGTCGGCCGGGGCCCGGCCGGAGCGCTCGTTGGCGATGAGCTCCTCCAGCCAGCGGACCTCGCGCTCACAGGCGTCGAGCCCGTGGCGTTGCAGTTCCAGGGTGTACGCGTCGAGCCGCTCGGCTGCCCGGCCGAGCACGTCACGAAGACCTTCGCGACGTTCCTCGATCTTGCGGCGACGACCTTCCAGGATCCGGAGCCGGGTGGCCTGGTCGGTCCGGGCGAAGAACGCGAAGTGCACGCCGAAGCCCGTGTCGTCGTACGTCTCGGGTCCAGCCTGCGCTATGAGCTGGGCGAAGCGTTCCTTGCCCTCCGCGGTAATGGTGTAGACCACCCGACCGCGTCGGCTGGTCAGCGCGGGAACCTCCTCGGCGGTGGCGGGTGTCTCGGCGGCTTCGGCGATCCATCCCGCCGCCTGCAGCCGGCGCAGGGTCGGGTAGAGAGAGCCGTAGCTGATCGCCGCCCGGATGGCGCCGAGCTTGGCGGTCAGCTCCTTGCGCAGCTCGTAGCCGTGCATGGGCGCCTCCTGCAGGAGGCCGAGGATGGCGAGCTCGAGCACGGGCCATCCCTTCTTTTCCCCCTGCGCGGAGTGCTAACCGCCGCGATGTATCGGACCGATACATCGCACGTTAGCGGAGAGGCGAGGGTGGGGCAAACCCCTGCTTACGCGACGCGATCATCACGGATCGTGACCGTGGTCGCCTGGGTTCGCCGGAGCGCGTACCCTTTCCCGCATGCGTACGCAGCGCCAGGTCGTCGACTACTCGCTCCAGAAGCGGGCTGTGCTGCGTGAACTGCTCGCCGGGCGGATCGGCACGTACGACGTCTGCGACGCCTCGCCGTACCTGAAGAACGCTGCTCGTTTCCACGGCGAGCCGACCGACCACCGCTGCCCGATCTGCCGCAGCGAGAACCTGATCCACGTCCACTACATTTACGGTGACGAACTCAAGCAGTCGGCCGGCCAGGCGCGTACCCGGGCCGAGTTGCCCGTCCTGGCCATGACGCTGCGTGAGTTCCAGGTGTTCGTGGTGGAGGTCTGCCCCGGCTGCGACTGGAACCATCTCGTCGAGCAGTTCCTGCTCGGCCGGGACGGTCTCGCGGGCGAGGCGGAGGACGCGGACGAATCGGTCGCGGCCAACGGCTCCACCCCTCGGCGAAGGCGAGAGGCGCAACGGTGAACGTGGCTGTCCCGATCGTTGCCGGCCCATTCCCCGGGTGGCAGAAGCGACAGCCTTTAAGCGTAATTGGTCCGAATAGGTCGGATTTGACGGGCGCGCGCCGGTACCGCCGGCGGGTAACGTCCCGTGTTCCAGCTCACGGCAACCCGGTGGCGGCGCCCTCGCGCCCCACCGCGACCGGCAGGGTGTGAGGAATGAACTACGGCGATCCCAGTTCTTCGCGTGGGCGGGCCCAGATCCCGGGCCCGAACGGCGACCCCGGTTCCGAAGGGAACTGGGGCGGGAACGGTTGGTCCGGCGCGGCGGAGGGCGGCGCCTCGGCGCGCGCCTCCGCGACACCGTACGGCGCGGGCGGCCGGGCCTCGGTCGGCGGCGCCGCTC
>NZ_JBXUOV010000148.1:0-14171 GCF_057196585.1 Micromonospora sp. ATLC20 | reverse complement strand
ATGCCGTTGCCGGCGGCGGCGGTCGCGGCCGCCCGGCCCGCGGCCACCAGCGGCGGCGCCAGCCCGCCGAGGTTGCGCAGCTGCGGGTTCGCGGCCATCAGGTCCGCGCCGAGCTGCTTCAGGCCACCCGGGCGTCGGCTGGCCCGCCCGGCGGCGACCGCCGCCGCGAGCGTCAACGCGGTACGCATCTTCTTCCGGCGACCCAGCAGGTAGCCGAACCCGACGGCGAACGCCACCCGTGATCCGCTCTTCATCCGCTCTCCTCCGCGCTCCCCGGGGAGGTCGGGTCCCGGAGACGCGGGCAGTACCCGTCACCCCCTCGGCAAAACACTTCCGTGCGAGCACGAAACCGCCCGGTGAGGCGGCTCTGAGCAGGAGAAACGTGATCGGGGAACGAAACGGGTCAGCGGATCGGCAGGGCCGAGTCCAGGGACATCCGGGCGTGCAGTCTGCCGTCCTCCGTACGCAGTTCCGCGCCGCATCTGCGCAACACCGAGATCGCGCCCGCGTTGTCCGGCGTGGTGTCCGCGACCACCGTGTGCATCCCGGCCGCGGCGGCGGCGTGCAGCAACTGCCGCAGCGCGGCGGCACCGAGGCCCCGGCCCCGCGCCGACCGGCCGAGCCACATGCCGGTCTCCACGGTTCCCGGCTCGTCCCGGCGGGTCATCCGCACCATGCCGACGACCTCACCGCCGGAGACGATCGCGTACATGGCGGTGCCGGTCGGGCCGTTCAGCCCGCCGAGGTTGGCGCGGTGGAACTCGCGGAACGCGTCACGGCGGGCCAGCGACCAGCCCGCCGGGGCGTCCACCGGAGGCATGACGTCCTCCGGTTCCGCCTCAGCCGCCGCTACGGAGAGCAACGGTTCCAGGTTCCGTTCGTCCACCGGCTCCAGCCGTACAGCACCCGTCACGTCGCGCAGTCTGCCGCGCGTGGTCCGGGTCGTCCACCCCTTTGGGGAGGGATTGCCGCTATGGCCGACCGCCTCGTCCGGTCGTACCCCCGGGGTGTTCCCGCCTCACGCTGCGTTGTCATCCGACCGGTCGTTCCGACGTGAGCGTGGTCACGGCCGACTGTCGAACTCGCAGAGCACCGCCGACGCGTCATCGGTGCGCTTGCGTCGCCGTAGCCGGTCCGGCTGGTCCCGCTCGGCCGCCCGGACCCGGTCGATCAGCCCGTCCGGGCCCTCCACCGTCAGCACCTCCAGCAGCCCGGCCCAGTCGAACAGGCCGAACTGGTCGACAGCGCAGGAGGCGCCGTCGCTGAGCAGCGCGGCCCGCCGCAGCGCACCCGGACCGCGCAGCGGAAGCGTGCCGGTCAGCGCGTGGTACGCCGCGTCCGGGTCACTCGCCGCCGCCCAGTAGCCGTGGGTGCGGTTCATCCGGGTGCGCTGCACGGTCGTCGCGCGCCGGAACCGGGTCGCCGGGTCGGTCTCGCCGTCGGGCAGCGCGGCGGCGCTGCGACGCAGGTCCGCCACCGCGTCCGCGAGCCGGTCGTCGGTGACCACCTCGATCCCGCGGTCGGTGTCGAGCACCAGCGGGCTGTCGCAGAGCACCAGGTAGTCGACCCGGTCGCCGCCGGCCCGGAGCAGGCAGGCGGTGGACGACGGGGTGCCGGGATGGTCGAGGTCGCACGTCCCGCCGTGGTCGGCCCGTACCGCGAGGATCGCCGCCGCGAGGCTGCTCATCAGCGTGGCTGCGGGACGGGCCGCGACCGCCAGGCCGATCCGGGCGGCCAGGTGGCGGACGTACCAGGCGGGGCCGTGCGCGCAGCCGGTGTCGAAGCCCTCGGGCACCGTGGCCCCGTCGAGGACGCCGACGAGCGGGCCGAAGCGGAAGACCACGTCCTCGTTCTCCGGCCGGCCGGGGGCCGGGTCGGAGGCGGAACGCACCCGCATCACCGGCGCCTGCGCGGCCGGGCGGGCCGGGCTGCTGCCGATCGCGTACCTGCGGTCTGGTGCCCCCATCGTCGGCCTCCGTTCGTCGTCGCCGGCCGCCTACCCGGACCCGCGCCGGGTCATCCGCCGCCGACCCCGATCGCGGTAACCGTGCGTCATCTTCCCCCAACCTTCGGTAGCGTCGGATGCGACCGGGTCGGTCCCGGTGACAGGGGGTACGAGATGTTGGAGCGGTTGCACGAGGGCGGCATCCGGGCGGAGCACGCCTACCTCGCCGGATTCGTCAGCATCGGCCTCTCGGTCACCAGCTGGTTCCTCTCCAAGCACATGGAGCGCGCCGGGGTGGCGCGGGCGGACCGCTGGGGCATCTTCATCGGCGAATGGGCGCCGACGTTCTTCGCCATCGGCAACGGGCTGCGCACGTACGAGAAGTGACGCCGGTCAGCGACGCCGGTTGCGGGCGCGCGACGACCGCAGCCGACGTAGCCGGCCGATCAGCATCGGCTCGGCGGCGAGCGCGGCCGGGTGGTCGAGCAGCACGTTGAGGAGCTGGTAGTAGCGGGTCGCGGAGAGCCCGAAGGTGTCCCGGATGGCCTGCTCCTTGGCGCCGGCGTGCTTCCACCACTGCGCCTCGAAGGCGAGGATCCGCTGCTCCCGCTCGGTGAGGCCGACGGGCGTCGTGCCCGCAACGGCCGCATCTGCGGCATCCGGACCGGCCTGCTCGACCGGCGCGGCGGACTCGACGGGCGGCGAGGCGGGCCCGGCGGCGGCGGGCTCGGCGGGCCGAGCGGACTCCGACGGCTCCGAGGGTGCGGTGGACTCGACGGGCGGAGCGGTGCGCGGCGGCGGAACGGTCCCGCCCGCGTGGCGCGTACCCGCTGCCGGGCCGGACCGGTCGACGGCGGCCCGCTGCGAGGCGTCGGCGGACATGGCGCTCCTCTCCGACGGCGGGTGACCGGCACGCGGAGCGCGCCGGCCGGGGGAGCCCCAGCGTAACCAGGGCCGCCCCCGGCCGCATCGGACGCGGGGTCCGCACCGCCGGGGGGAGCCAGCGGCGCGGACCAGGTCAGGCGATGTCCCGCCGCCGCATCGCCCAGAACGCGGCCACGACCGCGCCCACCAGCGCCACGCCGAACACCACCGCCGACTGCTGCCAGGTGACCACGTACGTCGCCGGCTCGCAGGCGCCCTGGGAGAACTGGCAGGTGTCGTAGTCGAACAGCTCCGCCTGCTTCAGGAACCACGACTGGGCGTACGTGGACAGCACGTACCGGTCACCGAACTGGACGCCGAGCACCGCCACCGCGATCCGGATGCCGATCTCGCTCACCGCGAAGATGCCCACCGCCGCGCCGAGCGCCATCGCCGTGTGCCGGCCGAGCGAGGCCAGCGCGAACCCGACCGCCGCCACGAGCAGCGTCATCCCCAGCGCCCGCAACCCGTCCAGCCCGATCGACTGCCACACTCCGGCGGTCATCTTCGCGGTGCTGCCGCGCTGGCTGGCGATCAGCCAGAACGCCGCCGTCCAGAGCGCGCCGAGCACCACGGTCAGGCCGAAAACGGTGGCGAGCAGGGCGGCCAGCTTCGTGCCCAGCACGGTCAGCCGTTTCGGCCGCCAGAGCAACAGGTTCATCATTCCGCCGGTGTTCCACTCGGCGCCCACGAAGGAGGCGCCGACGATGAAGCCGAACAGTGCCACGGAGGCGGCGAACACGGCGATGAACAGGGGGAACTCGGCCCGGAAGTCGAACTGGTACGGCAGGTACCACTTCGCCTCGAACATGTCGGGCTGCGGCTGGTAGTCCTTGCCGCAGTTCGGGCCGTACCGCTCCTCGGTCTTCTCGCCGCGCGCCTGGGCCGCCTCGCACTCCGCGACGGTGCGCTTCCAGTCCGTCATCGCGGACTGGTAGTCGTTGTTCGCCTTGGCCTCGGCCTCGGCCACGGCGGCGGGCGAGAGCTTCTCGCTGGAGAAGCTGAACGCGGTCGCGACGGTGGCCAGGCCGAGCACCAGCAGCACGAGCATCAGCCGGGTCACCCGGCGCTTGCCGAGCCGGCGCAGCTCGGTGACGAACAGGCTCATGCGCCCCAACCTCCTGCGGTGCCGGTCTGGTCGACCTTGGCGGACTGATCGACCTGACGGTGCTGGCCGGGGACCGGCGCGGTGGCGGTCAGTTCGAGGAAGACGCTCTCCAGGTCGACAGCGACCGGGGTGAGCTCGCTGACGTACAGGCCCTGCTCGGCGAGCAGACGGCTGACGGTGGCCGGCTTGTCCACGCCGGACAGCATCAGGTGGTCCGGCTCGGCGGCCACCTGGACCCCGGCCCGGGTGAGCGCGTCGGCGGCCTGGGGCAGGTCGTCGACCGCCTCCAGGCGTACCCGCACGGCGCCCTGGGAGTGGGCCGCGAGCACCTGGTCGACCGGCCCGAACGCGACCCGGCGGCCGAGCGAGATGATGGTGACCGAGTCGCAGATGAGCTGGATCTCGCCCAGGATGTGGCTGGAGAGCACCACTGTCATCCCGGCCTCGGACAGCTCCCGCATCAGCCCGCGCATCTCCCGGATGCCGCCCGGGTCGAGGCCGTTCGCCGGCTCGTCGAGGATCAGCAGCTTGGGGTTCTTGAGCAGCGCGGAGGCGACCGCGAGGCGCTGCTTCATGCCGAGCGAGTAGGTCTTGACCCGCTCGCCGGCCCGGTCGCGCAGCCCGACCAGCTCCAGCACCTCGTCCACGCGCTGCTTGGGCAGCTCACCGGCCTGGGCGAGCAGGCCGAGCGTGTCCCGCGCGGTGAAGTGCGGGAAGAACTGCGGACTCTCCACGATGGCGCCGACCTGCCCGGCGACCGCCGGCAGCGCGTGCGGCAGCTCCTGGCCGAGGATGGCCATCCGGCCGCCGTTCGGCTTGATCAGGCCGAGCAGCGTCCGCAGCGTGGTGGTCTTGCCCGAGCCGTTCGGGCCGAGGAAGCCGTGCACCTGGCCGGCCTCGACTCGCATGTCGAAGCCGTCGAGCGCGTGGCGGACCCCGCGTTTCCGGCTCCGGTACGTCTTGCGGAGACCTTCGATCTCCAGGACAGCCGACACAGCTGACCTCCCCCGATAAGTAGGCGTCAGCGACACCATACGCGGTATGCACCGGAAGGCAATACCCGGTATGCAGTGTCGGTGTGTCGGGAGAGGTCAGGCGCAGACGACGTGGACGCCCGCCTCGCGGAACGCCGCCACGACGTCCGGCGACGCGCCGGAGTCGGTCACCAGCGTCTCGACCCGGTCCACCGGGCAGATCCGGGCGAACGCGTGCCCACCGAGCTTCGACGAGTCGGCTATCACGACGACCCGCTTGGCCCGGGCCACCATGAGGCTGTTCATGGCCGCCTCGCCCTCGTGGTGCGCGGCGGCGCCGAGCTGCGGGTCGATCGCGTCCACGCCGAGCAGCGCCACGTCCAGCGTGACCTCGCGCAGCAGCGCCCCGCCGAGCGGGCCGACCAGCTCGAACGACTTCGGCCGGACCACGCCGCCGGCCACCACCACCTTCATCCGCGAGCGCACCAGCAGCTCGTTGGCGATGTTCAGGGCGTTCGTGACCACTGTGAGCTGGGCACCCTCGGCGCTGGTGTTGAGATCAGGGCGGACCGCCAGCGCCCGCGCCACCTCGGTGCTCGTGGTGCCGCCGTTGAGACCGACCACGGTGCCCGGCGACACGAGCGCCGCAGCGGCGGTGCCGATCCGCTGCTTCTCGGCCGAGTGCTTCGCGGTCTTGTAGCGCAGCGGCAGGTCGTAGGAGACACCGTTGGCGACCGCGCCACCCCGGGTACGGGTGATCATCTGCTGCTGGGCGAGCTGGTCGAAGTCGCGCCGGATGGTGGCCTGGGAGACGTCGAGCCGCCCGGCCGCCTCCTCGACGCTGACCCGGCCGCTGTCGGTCAGCATCTCCAGCAGCGCGTTCCAGCGCGCGTAGCGGTCCACCGCGGGGCCCTCCCCAGACTGTGCGTGAACGGTGATCGGTTGCGTGCACACTAGTGCGCGAAACTGGGTCCGCGCAAAACCCTGCGCTGCGCGAACGGGGAGACGGTTGCCACGACCACCAGCTTTCGCGCAGAATGACGCGCGAAAGGCGGCCGTATCGCGCCGTATTGCGCAAGGTCTCCCCTGGGGAGGAGTTGTCATGGCGTACGTGCACGCGGAGATCGCGAGCCAGCCCGACTGCTGGCGGGAGGCGGCGCGACTCGCCCCGACCGTCGCCGAGCACCTGCCGCGTCCCGGCGAGCGGGTCGCCGTGGTCGGTTGCGGCACGTCGTGGTTCATGGCGATGGCGTACGCCGGGCTGCGCGAGGCCGCCGGCCAGGGCGAGACCGACGCCTTCCAGGCCAGCGAGTTCCCGGCCGGCCGCCACTACGACCGGCTCATCGCGATCACCCGCTCCGGCACCACCACCGAGGTGCTCGACCTGCTCACCGCGCTGCGCGGGCGGATCCCCACCACGGTCCTGGTCGGCGACCCGGACTCGGCCGCCGTCACGCTCGCCGACGCCACAGTCGCGCTGCCCTTCGCCGACGAGCGGTCGGTGGTGCAGACCCGCTTCGCCACCACCGCGCTCGCGCTGCTGCGCGCCCACCTCGGCGAGGACCTCGGGCGGCTGGCCGCCGACGCCGAGGTCGCCGTACGCGCCCCGCTGCCGATCGACCCCGCCGGCATCGAGCAGGTCACCTTCCTCGGTCGCGGCTGGACCGTCGGACTGGCCCAGGAGGCCGCGCTGAAGTGCCGCGAGGCGGCCACGTTCTGGGCCGAGGCGTACCCGGCGATGGACTACCGGCACGGCCCGATCTCGGTCGCCGCGCCCGGCCGGCTGGTCTGGGCGCTCGGCGAGATCCCGGACGGCCTGTCCGAGGACGTGGCCGCGACCGGCGCCGCGTTCGTGCACAGCCGCACCCACGGCTGGCGCACGGTGCTGACGAGCTGGTCGGCCGGCCGCAACCCGGTCGACCCGATGGCCGACCTGATCCTTGCCCAGCGCTTCGCGGTCGCGCTCGCCACCAGCCGCGGTCTCGACCCGGACGCGCCGCGTCACCTGACTCGGTCCGTGGTCCTGGCATGAGCGAACGCACCGAGCGCAGCGAGGGCCGTGAGGGCATGCCCAGCCGGCACAGCATGAGCGAACGCACCGAGCGCAGCGAGGGCCGTGAGGGCATGCCCAGCCGGCACAGCATGACCGAACGCACCGAGCGCAGCGAGGGCCGTGAGCGCATGCCCAGCCGGCACAGCATGAGCGAGCGAAGCGAGCCCATGGCGTGAGCGAGCGAAGCGAGCCCATGGCATGAGCGAGCGAAGCGAGCCCATGGCATGAGCGCAGGCGACGAGGTCGTCGTCGCGCTGGACGTGGGCGGCACCGGGATGAAGTGCGCCCTGGTCCGGCCGGACGGCACGACTGTGCACACCGAACGGCACGCCACCGGCGCGCAGCGCGGCCCGGAGGCGGTGGTCGGCACGATCCTCGACGTGGCCGAAGGACTCGCCGGCAAGGCCCGCGCCGACGGCCGTACGCCGGTGGCCTGCGGCATCGCCGTACCCGGAGTGGTCGACGAGGCGCGCGGAGTCGCGGTCTGGTCGGCGAACGTGGGCTTCCGGGACGTACCCCTGCGGGAGCTGGCGGGCACGCGGCTGGCACTGCCGGCGGCGCTCGGCCACGACGTGCGGGCGGGCGGCCTGGCCGAGGCCCGGCTCGGCGCCGGGCGGGACGCCGGCCACGTGCTGTTCGTCGCGATCGGCACCGGCATCGCCGCCGCCCACGTGGTCGACGGGTCGGCCGCCACCGGCGCGCACGGCGCCGCCGGGGAGATCGGCCACATCCTGGTACGCCCCGGCGGCCCGCGCTGCGGATGCGGACGGACCGGCTGCCTGGAGGCGGTGTCGTCGGCCTCGGCGATCGGGCGCCGGTACGCCGAGCTGTCCGGCGCGCCCACCACCGCCGCTCAGGTGGCCGACCGCGCGGCGGCCGGTGAGCCGCTCGCCGTGGAGGTGTGGCAGGAGGCGGTCGAGGCGCTCGCCGACGGACTCGCCACCGGGCAGGCGCTCTACGATGTCTCGACAGTGGTGCTCGGCGGCGGGCTGGCCCAGGCCGGTCCCCGGCTGTTCGACCCGCTGCGGGCGGCGTTGCGTGAGCGGCTGACGTTCCACCGCGAGCCGCGCCTGGTCGCGGCCGACCTCGGTGACGAGGCCGGCTGCCTGGGCGCCGCCCTGCTGGCCCTGGACACCCTGGCGAAGGAGAGTCGATGACCCGGCGCGTGACCGGCAAGGTGGTGACCCCGACCGGCGTCATCCGGCAGGGTTGCGTGGAGATCGCGGACGGGCGGATCACCGCCGTGGCCGAGTATCCGTCGGTGCGCGACGGCCACTGGATCGTGCCGGGCTTCGTGGACATGCACACCCACGGCGGCGGCGGGCACACGTTCACCACCGGCGACGCGGAGTCGGCCGGGCAGGCCGCCGCGTTCCACCTCGGGCACGGCACCACCACGCTGCTGGCGAGCCTGGTCAGTTCCCCGCTCGAGCTGATGCGCGACGCCACCGCCGCCTACCGCCCGCTGGTGGAGTCCGGCGTGCTCGCGGGCGTCCACTTCGAGGGCCCGTACCTGTCCGCGGACCGCTGCGGCGCGCAGAACCCGGAGTTCCTGCGCGACCCGTCCACCGCCGAGCTGAGCGAGCTGATCGAGCTGGGCGGCGGTGCCGTGCGCATGGTCACCATCGCTCCCGAGCGGGACGGCGCCACCAAGGCGATCGAGCTGCTGGTGTCGCACGGCGTGGTCGCGGCGGTCGGGCACACCGACGCCACCTGGGAGCAGACCCGGGCGGCGGTGGCGGCGGGCGCGACGGTCGGTACCCACCTGTTCAACGGGATGCGCCCGGTGCACCACCGCGAGCCCGGCCCGGTGGTGGCGCTGCTGGAGGCCCCGAACGTGGTGTGCGAGCTGGTGGCCGACGGGGTGCACCTGCACGACGGCATGCTCGGCTTCGCCACCTCGGTGGCCGGCCCGGAGCGGGCCGCGCTGATCACCGACGCGATGGCCGCCGCCGGCATGCCCGACGGCGAGTACGAGCTCGGCGGCCAGGCGGTCACCGTGGCCGGCGGGGTGGCCCGGCTCAGCCGCGACGGCGCGATCGCCGGCAGCACGCTCACCATGGACGCGGCGCTGCGGCACGCGGTCGGCGCGGGTGTGGCCCTGCCGGACGCCTGCCGGATGGTCGCCACCACCCCGGCCCGCGCGATCGGCCTGGGCGACCGGGTGGGCGCGCTGCGCACCGGGCTACGCGCCGACCTGGTGGTGCTGGACGACGACCTGAACGTGGTACGGGTGATGCGCGGCGGCGACTGGGTGGAGTGATCCGCCCGGGCGTCAGACGGTGGGCACCTCGACGCCGAGCACCGCCTGCTCGTCGGGGCGGTGCACCAGCACGTCGGCCAGGTACGACTGCACCGCCCGGCGCATCCCGACGTCCCGACCGGCCTGCTCGGAGAGCAGCCACTTGTGCTCGATGATCTGGGCGAACAGCTCCTGCGGCTCCAGCTTGCGGCGCAGGTGCGCGGGCACCGCCCGGACCACCGGCTCGAAGACCTCGGTCAGCCAGCGGTGCGCCGCCTGCTGCTCGTCGGTGAGGTCGCTCTCCAGCCGGTAGGCGTCCAGGTCGTTGAGGAGCTTGCGGGCCTGGTTCTCCTCCGCGTCCAGGCCGGTCAGGCGCAGCAGACGCCGGGTGTGGTAGCCGGCGTCGACCACCTTCGGCCGGACCAGGTAGCGCCCGTTGTCGACTGTCGACATGGCCACCTCGGCCACGTCGAAGCCCAGCTCGTTGAGGCGGCGGATGCGGCGCTCGATGTCGTGCCGGGCGGCGCGCTCGACCTGCTGTTCGTAGGTGATCTCGTGCCAGAGCCGCTCGTAGCGCCGCACGACCTCCTCGCAGACCACCTCCGGGTCGATCGACTCGTGCAGCAGGCCGGCGGCCTGGAGGTCGAGCGCCTCGCCGAAGATGTTGACCCGGGCGATCTCCAGGTCCTCGCCGCGCTGGCCGTTTGACAGCGACGGGTACAGCGCCCCGGTCTCGGCGTCGACCAGGTAGGCGGCGAACGCGCCCGCGTCGCGCCGGAACAGCGTGTTGGACAGCGAGCAGTCGCCCCAGAAGAACCCCGTCAGGTGCATCCGCACGATAAGCGCGGCCAGCGCGTCCAGCAGCCGGTTCATCGTCTCCGGGCGCAGCGTGTTGGAGAACAGCGCCCGGTAGGGCAGCGAGAACTGGAGGTGCCGGGTGATCAGCACCGGGTCCAGCGGCTCGCCGTCGTCGGTCTGCCGGTCGGCCACGATCGCGATCGCCTCGACCGACGGGAAGTCGATCCGCTCCAGCGCCCGCAGCAGGTCGTACTCGCGCTCGGCGACCCGCTCGCCGGTCTCCTTAACCGCGTAGACGTACCCGCCGAGCCGGACGAACCGCACGATGTGCCGCGAGATGCCCTGCGGCAGCGCCACCAGGTGCTCGGCAGGCCACTGCTCCAGCGGGGTCGACCAGGGGAGGTCGAGCAGCGCCGGGTCGACGAGAGCCGAGGTGATCCGCACGGCAACCAGTGTGACCGCTGACCCCCGCGCCGCGCCTCCCTTCGTGGCTGGGCACACAGCCGCCGATGCCCGCGCCGCCCGGCCGCCGCGGACGGCCGGTAGCGTGGTCGCGTGCGTCAGACCTCGGGGGTACGCGGTGACCTGCGGCTGCGGCTGCGGCCGGTCCGGCCGGCCGGCTGGTGGTTCGACGGACTGCTGCTCGCGGCAGTGGTGGCGCTGACCGTCGCGCTCGCCTCCGGTCACCTGTTCGGCCTCGACCGTGCGGTCGCAGACTGGTCCGACGAGAACCGCCCGGCCGCCGCCCGCTGGGTGGCGATGACGCTGAACCTGCTCGGCCAGGGCACGCCGCTGACGCTGCTCGCGGCCGGGCTGGGCGTTCTGCTGGCGTGGCGGCTGCGCTCGGTACGGCCGCTGCTGCCGCCGGTGGCCGGTTTCGTGCTCACGTTCTTCACGGTCGGCCCGCTGAAGGTGTGGACGGCCCGGCCGGCGCCGAGCGCCTCGGTCAAGGAGCCGTTCCTGTCGCCCGAGCAGACGCTGCCGCTGTTCCAGCACGACCTGCCGGTGCGTTTCGCGCAGTCGTACCCGTCCGGGCACGTCGCCAACTCGATCGTCTGGTACGGCGTCCTGGCCCTGCTGCTTGCCCCGCTCGTGCGCACGCTCGGCCGTACCGTCCCGGCCGGGCTGGTCACCGCGGTCCGGGTGGTGCCCCCGGCGGTGGTCTTCTGCACCACCGTCTACCTGGGCTGGCACTGGCTGACCGACTCCGTCGCCGGGCTGCTGCTCGGCCTGCTGCTGGACCGCCTGCTGCGCCGGGTGCCCTGGGACGACCTGCCGCTGCCGCGTCGCCTCGGCGACCGGGGACGGCCGGTCGCCTGGTCCGCGCCGCCCGCCGCCTCCGCGACGCGGTGACGGGCGGGCGCGGCGCTCAGCCGGCCGGCCGGATCTCCACGATGCTGATCCGGGTACGGGTGCTGTAGGTGAGCTTGCGGCGGTGGTCGCCGTCCTCCGGCCGCACCGCCACCTGGATGCGGATCTGGGTGCCCTTCGGCAGCTCGACCCGTTCGTCCGGCGTGCTCACCACGAACACCCCGCCGGTGGTCTCCGGGTCGACGGACACCCGCTCCTGCCGCAGAAGCGGGGTGTCGTTCTCCGAGTCTCCGGGCCGGGTGTACTCGGCGCGGATCCGGACCAGGTCGTCGCGCCGCAACCCGCGCAGGTCGACTGTCGCCTGGACGCTCACCAGCCCGGTCTCCGGCACGGTCCAGTGGTAGAGGCCGGTGGCCCAGCGGATGGCGTGGAAGACGTCAGTGGTGCCGAGCGTGTCGCCGGCGTGCGCGGTGCTGTGGAAGGTGGCGATCACGTCCCGTTTCGTCGTCGTGGACGTCTTCTCCCCGATCATCTTCGCGAAGTCGTCGGTGGTGCCGCGGAACGCGTCCGCGTCGCAGGTGTGCTGGCGGCCGATGATCGCCGAATCGGTGAACTGCCAGATGCGCGGCGTCTCCGCCGGCTTGCCGTAGCGGGTCCAGCCCGGCCCGGAGTCCCCGCCGGCCCGCGCGTACGCGGCCTTGAAGTCCTCGGCCACCCGGTACGGGTAGTCGGCGTTCCAGCGCGGGAAGTCACCCAGGTCGTCGTCGCCGTACTCACCGCGCGAGGCGTACATCACCGCCACCTTGCCGGTGCGCTCCTCCAGTTCCTTACCCACGTCGACGCCGATGTGCGGGGGCACGTCGTCGGTCGGCCAGCGCTCCAGGTCGATCTGCCAGAAGAACCCGTCGTAGGTGCGCCACCAGGGGGTGTGCTTGTCGGCGTAGTCGATGGCGGTGGTGGCCTGGTCCTCGATGGAGACGTCGGAGTGCACCACCACGTACATGCCCAGGAACGGGATGCCCGCGTCCTTCGCGGCGGTGAGCATCACCCCGTAGTACTGGCTGTGGAACGTGCCGTCGCGTGACTGCTCGGTGCCCTTGTAGGTCATGAAGTCGATGCCCGCGGCGCGGGCCTCCCGGATCCGGTCGGCCGTCAACCCCCGGTCGACGTCGTAGTCACTGGCGTCCCAGCCGAAAAGCGTCATGTGCGGTACCTCCCGCGTTCGCGGAGAAGACGTTCCCGAAATTGCCGGAGCCGATTCGAGGGCGCCATTGCCCGATCGACGCAGAAAGAATCTGATCATCGCCATCGGATAATCGGAACGGAACATTTGCAAACTGCTTGACCTGCGTAAACGACTCTACCCAGGCCCTCCGCAATCAGCCACCGCTGAGCACCGGTTAAATTACGCAAATCATTTTCGTCAATTTCCGGTCGCTGGGCACCTCCCGTTCACCCGAGCACCCTAGGCTGCCGGTGTGGAACAGCTGGCGCGGCGACTCGGCGTACCCGATGCGGTGGTCGTCGGTCTGGGCTCGATGCTCGGCGCGGGCGTCTTCGTGGTCTTCGCACCGGCCGCGGCGGCGGCCGGCGGCACCGGCCTGCTCGTCGCGCTGGCGGTGGCCGGCTTCATCGCCTACTGCAACGCGACCAGCTCGGCCCGGCTCGCCGCCCGCTACCCCGAGTCCGGCGGCACCTACGTCTACGGCCGGGAACGCCTGCACCCGTTCGCCGGTTTCCTCGCCGGCTGGGGATTCGTGGTCGGCAAGACGGCGAGCTGCGCGGCGATGGCGCTGACCGTCGGGGCGTACCTGTGGCCGGGGCGGGCGCGGCTCGTCGCGGTCCTCGCGGTGGTGGCGGTGACAGCGGTGAACCTGCGCGGCATCGGCAAGACCGCCACCGCCACCCGGGTCCTCGTCGCGGTGGTGCTGGCGGTGCTCGCCGTGGTGGCGGTGACCGGCGCGCCGCAGATCGCGGCCGACCGGCTCACCGCGCCCGCCGGCATCGGGGCGGGCGGCGTGCTGACCGCCGCCGGGCTGCTGTTCTTCGCCTTCGCCGGGTACGCGCGGATCGCCACGCTGGGCGAGGAGGTCCGCGACCCGGAACGCACCATCCCCCGGGCGGTGCCGCTGGCGCTCGGCGCGGTGCTGGCGATCTACCTGACGCTGGCGGTGGTCGCGCTCGGCGTGCTCGGCGCCGACCGGCTGGCGTCCACCGACTCGCCACTGGTCGAGGTGGTGACCGCCGCCGGGCACCCGGGGCTTGCCTGGCTGGTCCGGGCCGGCGCCGCCGTCGCGGTGACCGGGGTGCTGCTGTCGCTGCTGGCCGGCGTCGGCCGCACGACGCTGGCGATGGCCCGGCGGCACGATCTTCCGGGCGCGCTGGCGGCGGTCCATCCGCGCCACCGGGTGCCGCACCGCGCCGAGCTGGCGGTGGCCGCCGTGGTCGCCGCCGTGGTGACAGTGGGCGACATCCGGGGCGCTATCGGCTTCTCCAGCTGCACGGTGCTCGTCTACTACGCGATCACCAACGCGTCGGCGCTGACGCTCGGCCCGGACCCGGACCGGCGCCTCCCGGTACGGCTGCTCGCCGCGCTCGGGCTCGTCGGCTGCCTGGTGCTGGCGGTCAACCTGCCGCTGCCGAGCGTGCTCGCCGGGTTCGGCGTGCTCGCCCTCGGCGCGCTCGGGTACGCGATCCGCAGCCGTCGTCGACCTGCCTGACGCGGCCCGACCGTCCCTGATGCGCCCGGCGGCCCTGACCGCCGACGCGCCCGGTCACTCCTGCGGGCGGCGCGCGGCGGGCGGGCCGGTGGGCGC
>NZ_JBXUOV010000147.1:0-14283 GCF_057196585.1 Micromonospora sp. ATLC20 | reverse complement strand
GCGCTGTCGCGACCGGCGGCCGGGACGGGCGGCGTCGCGGCGTCTGCGGTCCGCCGCCGGGCCGGTACGGTCCCGGCGGCGCGATGAGCGGGCCATTGCGGCACCTCTCGTCAGGCACGGCCGCCGGTCTTACGGCGGGCACTCACACCGGCCACCACTGCCACCGCGACCAGACCGCCGACGAGCAGCAGCGAACCGGTGCCCCGGCTACCCGCGGTGCCACCGCCGCCGGTCGCCGGTCCCTTGCTCGGCTGCGCCATGTTGAGCACGGTGAGCATGGTGGAGGCGGTGTTGCCGTTGGAGCAGTCCAGGTTCACCGGGTAGTCGCCGGGCGCCTTGTTGCCGGGCACGGTGACCGAGCCGGTGAGGAAGCCGTTGTCCGGCCGCAGCGTCACCCGCCCGAAGGCGTCCGAGGTGACCTGCGCCTGACGGTTGTTGCTGTTGTCGCAGCCGGCCCGCAGGTTGACCCGGGAACCGGCCTGGACGCTGTTCGGCGTCACCTCGATGAACACGCTCTCCCCGGCCCGGGCCGGCGGCGCGGTGGTCAGGACGAACGCCGCCACCAGGCCGAACAGGCCCAGCAGGGACGACAACGCACGATGTGACAGGAGCCCTCGCATGGTTCCCCCCTCCCGGCGCGACGGTGCGCCGGACCGCTGACGGGCAGCGGCGCCTGCTTTCCCGGAGGGCGGGGGAAGCTAACGGGGCGCCTTGACCACGGGGTGCCAGGCCAGCGGGGTGGAGAGCACCATCGTGCTGGACGGCTGCCCGTACGGCGCGAGGCGGTCGATGACCTCCTCGAACTCACCCATGTTGGTGGCGGCGACCTTGAGCATGCTGCACGCGTCACCGGTGATCCGGTGGATCTCCATGATCTCCGGCCAGCCCGCGACGTCGGGGTCGTTGAGGATGCAGCGCGCGCCGTAGCAGGACATCCGGATCAGGGCGAGCACCGTCCGCCCGGCCCGGGTGAGGTCGACGTGGGCGTGGTAGCCGGTGATCACACCGGCTTCCTCCAGCCGCCGGACCCGCTCGGCCACAGCGGGCGGCGACAGGTGGACCCGGCGGGACAACTCGCTGTACGACAGCCGGGCGTCGGCCTGGAGCTCGCGCAGCAGCGCCCAGTCCATGTCGTCCACGCGCGGACCTTCCTTCCGTAAAGACAGCGACGCGAGATGGTTTCGGTTCGCGAAGTGAGACCACCATACCGCCGTTGAACAGGCATTCCATTCGGCCGCCCACCAGCGGGATCATGACGTCTACCCCGCGCACGGACGGAGAATGACTGTGGAACAGACGACGGCGGTGCGCCCGGTAACCCCCCAGGAACGGGCGGCTCGGGCGGCGCGCAACGGCGGCGAGCCGACGCTGGAGTTCGCCGACCGCGTGCCGTACGACGCGTACGTGCGGGCCAGCACGCTGCACCGGCTCCAGGAGCCGCTCAGCGACGACCCGGGCGAGATGTCCTTCCTGATGGTCAGCCAGATCATGGAGCTGTACTTCGGCCTGACCTGCCACGAGCTGCGGCACGCCAAGCGCGAGCTGCGCGAGGACCGGATCTGGGAGGCGCTGCCCCCGCTGCGCCGCGCCGCCCTGCACCTGGAGGGCCTCAACGCCGCGTGGCACGGCCTGCGCTGGATGAGCCCGGCCGACTTCAACCGCTTCCGCGACCGGCTCGGCGAGGGCTCCGGCTTCCAGTCCGCCATGTACCGGCAGCTGGAGTTCCTGCTCGGCCTGCGCGACCGGGCGCTGATCCGTCCGTTCCGCCGGCAGACCGAGGTGTACGACGAGCTGACCGCCGCGCTGGCCACGCCGAGCCTCTGGGACGAGGTGGTGGCGCTGCTCGCCCGCAAGGGCTTCGACGTGCCGGCCGAGCTGCTGTCGCGGGACGTGAACGCCGAGCATGAGGGACACCCGGCGATCGAGGCGGCCTGGGTCCGGATCTACGGCGACAACGGGCCGGACAACCACCTCCGCCTGCTCGGCGACGCGCTGACCGAGATCGCCGAGGAGTTCGGCGACTGGCGCTGGAATCACGTCAAGGCCGTCCAGCGCACGATGGGCGCCAAGGTCGGCAGCGGCGGTTCCGCCGGACTGGCATGGTTGCAGCGCAGCATGGCCCGGGTGGTCTTCCCGGAGCTGTGGTCGGCCCGCACCGCGATGTGACGAGAGAGAACAGCATGCACACCCCCGAGAACGAAGCCCTCCGCCGCGACGCCGCCGACCCCGGCCACCGGCACCTGTTCCACATCCCACCCGCCGACGGCGGGCGCTACCCCGACACGGCGTACCTGGCGGGCAACTCGCTCGGCCTCCAGCCGCGGGCCACCCGGGACGAGCTCCTCGCCGACCTGGACGCCTGGCAGCGCCTGGGCGTCGAGGGGCATCTGGAGTCGGAGCGGCCCTGGCTGCCGTACCACGAGCTGCTGACCGCGCCGGCCGCCCGCCTGGTCGGCGCGCTGCCCGCGGAGACCGTGGTGATGAACTCCCTCACGGTGAACCTGCACCTGCTGATGGTCAGCTTCTACCGGCCGGCCGGCGAGCGCACCCGCATCGTCATCGAGGACAGCGCGTTCCCCTCGGACAGCTACGCCGTGCGCAGCCAGGCCCGCTTCCACGGCCTGGACCCGGACACCACTGTGGTACGCCTCAAGCCGCGTCCCGGCTCGGACACGCTCGGCACCGAGGACGTGCTGGACTTCCTCGCCCGCGAGGGCCACACGGTGGCGCTGCTGATGCTCGGCGGCGTGAACTACCTGACGGGCGAGCTGATGGACATCCCGGCCATCACCGCCGCCGGCCGCACCGCGGGTGCCGTCGTCGGCTGGGACCTGGCGCACGCCGCCGGCAACGTGCCGCTCGCGCTGCACGACTGGGACGTGGACTTCGCCGCCTGGTGCTCGTACAAGTACCTCAACTCCGGCCCCGGCGCGCTGGGCGGTGTCTTCGTCCACGAGCGGCACCTCGGCGACCCGTCGATCCAGCGGTTCGAGGGCTGGTGGAGCACCGAGGCGGCCACCCGGTTCGAGATGACTCCGGTGTCCCGGCCGCCGGCCACCGTGGAGGCGTGGCAGATCTCCAACCCGCCGATCTTCGCGATGGGCCCGGTGCGTACCTCGCTGGAGCTGTTCGACTCCGTCGGCATGCCGGCGCTGCGCGAGCGCAGCCTGCGGCTCACCGCCTGGCTGGAGCAACTGCTCGACGAGGTGACGCCGGGCCGTCCGCTCACCGTGGTCACCCCGCGCGACCCGGCCCGCCGCGGCTGCCAGCTCTCGGTGCGGATCGGGGTCGGTAGCGCCAACGAGCTGACCAAGCGGCTGCGGCACGAGCACGGCGTGGTCGCCGACGCCCGGGAGCCGGACATCGTCCGGTTCGCGCCGGTGCCGCTGTACTCGACGTACCACGACTGCTGGCGGGTCGCCGAGGCGCTGGCCGCGACGTTCGACAAGGAGACCTCGTGAGCCTGACGAGTGAGCGCGACGAGATCGCTGTGGTCGGCGCCGGGCTGGCCGGCTGTCTGCTGGCCTGCTACCTGGCCCGGCGCGGCTACCCGGTGGCCCTCTACGAGCGGCGGCCCGACCCGCGTACCGGCACCGTCGAGCGGGGCCGGTCGATCAACCTGGCGCTGTCCGAGCGCGGCCTGGACGCGCTGCGCCGCATCGGCCTGGAGGACGAGGTGATGGCGGACGCGCTGCCGATGCGCGGCCGCATGATCCACCCGGTCGAGGGCGAGCCGGAGTTCCAGTCCTACAGCGGCTCCGGGGACCGGGCGATCAACTCGATCAGCCGGGGCGCGCTGAACAACGCGCTGCTCGACGCCGCCGCCGCGCTGCCGAACGTGCGCGTCGCGTTCGACCACCGGCTGGTCGGGCTCGACCCGCTCGGCGGCGAGATGACGTTCGAGACGCCGCAGGGCAAGGTCACCGCCACCGCCTCGGTCATCCTCGGCGCCGACGGCGCCGGCTCTGCGGTGCGCGGGCAACTGCTCGCGTACGGGGGCCTGACCGAGAGCCTGGACTTCCTCGACTACGGCTACAAGGAGCTGACCATCCCGCCGCTGGGCGGGGAGTTCGCGCTCGACCCGGGCGCGCTGCACATCTGGCCGCGCGGCACCTCGATGATGATCGCGTTGCCGAACCCGGACCGCTCCTTCACCTGCACGCTGTTCTGGCCCACCCACGGCACCCGCAGCTTCGCGTCGCTCAGCAGCCCGGCGGCGATCGAGCAGTTCTTCGCCACGCACTACCCGGACCTGGTCCCGCTCGCGCCGAACCTGGTCGACGACTACCAGCACAACCCGGTGGGTGTGCTCGGCACGGTGCGCTGCACGCCGTGGCAGGTAGCCGGCAAGGTCGGCCTGATCGGCGACGCCGCGCACGCCATCGTGCCGTTCTACGGCCAGGGCGCGAACTGCGCGTTCGAGGACGTGGTCGAGCTGGACCGCTGCCTCGACGAGTGCGACGACGAGTGGGCCGCCGCGCTGCCGCTGTTCCAGCACCGCCGCCAGGACAACGCCGAGGCGATCGCCCGGATGGCGCTGGCGAACTTCGTGGAGATGCGGGACAAGGTCGCCTCGCCGGTGTTCCGCACCCGCAAGCAGGTCGAGCACGCGCTGGAACGCGCGCTGCCCGGCCGCTACGTCTCCCAGTACGAGCTGGTCTCCTTCTCCACCACCCCGTACGCGCAGGTGCGCCGCCGGGTGCGCGCGCAGTACGCGGTGGTCGGCGCGGTAGCGGCCGGCGCGGTCGCGCTGCTGGCCGGTGGGGTCCGCGCGGCGCTGGGGAGGCGGCGATGACGCTCTGGGATCCCCGGCTGATGACCGGCCACGCGCCGCACGGCCCCGGCCTGCTGCGCAACTTCGTCGGCGGCGAGTTCGTCGATGCCGGTTCCCGGTTCACCAAGCGCAGCCCGGTCACCGGCGAGCCGGTGTTCGAGGTGGTCGAGGCGTCGCGGTCGACTGTGGACGACGCGGTAGCGGCGGCCCGGGCGGCGCTGCGCGGCCCGTGGGGCCGGATGGGGGAGCGGGAACGCGCCGAGGTGCTGCGCCGGGTCGCCGACGAGCTGGAGCGGCGCTTCGACGACCTGGTCTCCGCCGAGGTCGCGGACACCGGCAAGGCCATCTCGCAGGCCCGGACGCTGGACATCCCGCGCGGCGCGGCGAACTTCCGGGCGTTCGCCGAGATCGTGGCGACCGCGCCCACCGAGTCGTTCACCACAGTCACCCCGGCCGGGGGCCGGGCGCTGAACTACGCGGTCCGCAAGCCGGTCGGCGTGGTCGCGGTGATCGTGCCGTGGAACCTGCCGCTGCTGCTGCTCACCTGGAAGGTCGCCCCGGCCCTGGCCTGCGGCAACGCCGTGGTGGTCAAGCCCAGCGAGGAGACCCCCGCGTCGGCCACGCTGCTGGCCGAGGTGATGGCCGCGGCGGGCGTGCCCGACGGCGTGTTCAACCTGGTGCACGGCTTCGGCCCCGGCTCGGCCGGCGAGCACCTGACCCGCCACCCGGGCGTGGACGCGATCACGTTCACCGGCGAGTCGGCGACCGGTAGCGCGATCATGCGCGCCGCCGCCGACGGGGTGAAGGCGGTCAGCTTCGAACTGGGCGGCAAGAACGCCGGCCTGGTGTTCGCCGACGCCGACCTGGACGCGGCGGTCGCCGGTTCGGTGCGGTCCAGCTTCACCAACGGCGGCCAGGTGTGCCTGTGCACCGAGCGCATCTACGTGCAGCGGCCGGTGTTCGAGGAGTTCACCGCGCGGCTGGCCAAGCGCGCCGACGAGCTGGCGTACGGCTGGCCGGACGACGAGGCGACGGCGAACATGCCGCTCATCTCGCACGGCCACCGGGACAAGGTGCTCGGCCACTACGCGCTGGCCCGTACCGAGGGCGCCGAGGTGCGTGCCGGTGGCGGCACGCCGCGCTTCGGCGACGCCCGCGACGGCGGGGCGTACGTGCAGCCGACGGTGCTCACCGGACTCGGCCCGGACGCCCGCACCAACCAGGAGGAGATCTTCGGCCCGGTGGTGCACGTCGCGCCGTTCGACGACGAGGACCAGGCGTTCGCGCTTGCCAACGGCACCGCCTACGGCCTCGCGGCGACGGTGTGGACGCGAGACGTGGGCCGGGCGCACCGGGCCGGCGCCCGGCTCGACGCCGGCATCGTCTGGGTCAACACCTGGTTCCTGCGCGACCTGCGCACCCCGTTCGGCGGGGTGAAGGCGTCGGGTGTGGGCCGCGAGGGCGGCGTGCACTCGCTCGACTTCTACTCCGAGCTCACCAACGTCTGCGTGGACCTCACATGAGCGCGCGCGGGCAGAATGGCCGGAATCCCCAGCGACGTAAGCGAGGAGCCGCCATGACCGTGGACATCGAGGCCGCCAACCGGGAACTCGCCGTGGCCCGGCAGGACGGGAAGCCCTGCCCGCCGCTGCGCGGCCGGCTGCTGCCCGAGGGCGACATCGAGGCCGCGTACCAGGTGCAGCAGGTCTACACCCGGCAACGGCTGGGCAAGGGACACCGTCGCGTCGGCGCGAAGATCGGCCTGACGTCGCGGACCGTGCAGGAGAGCTTCGGCGTCTTCCAGCCCGACTTCGGGGTGCTCTTCGACGACATGGCCGTCGGTGACGGCGTCGAGGTGCCGATCGACCGGCTGCTCCAGCCGCGGGTGGAGGCGGAGATCGCCTTCGTGCTCGGTGCGGACCTGCCGGACGAGCGGGTCACCACTGTCGACCTGATCCGGGCGGTGGACCACGTGCTGCCGGCCATCGAGGTCGTCGACTCGCGGATCGCGGACTGGGACATCTCCATCGTGGACACGGTGGCGGACAACGCCTCCAGCGGGCTGTTCGTGCTCGGCACCGCGCCCCGGCGGCTCGCGGACGTCGACCTGCGGCTGTGCGGCATGGTGCTGGAGCACGCCGGTGAGCCGGTCTCGGTCGGCGCGGGCGCGGCCTGCCTCGGCAATCCGCTGCACGCGTTGCAGTGGCTGGCCGCGACCATGGCCCGGGCGGGCGACCCGCTCAAGGCCGGTGACGTGGTGCTCTCCGGCGCGCTCGGGCCGATGGTGCCGGTCACGCCCGGCGCCGCGTACGAGGCGCGCATCTCCGGGCTCGGCTCGGTGCGTACCTGTTTCTCGCGGGAGGGAACGTCATGACTGTCGGAGTGGCGGTGCTCGGGTCGGGCAACATCGGCACCGATCTGATGATCAAGGTGCTGCGGCTGAGTGAGAGCCTGCGCATGGTGGCGATGGCCGGCATCGACCCGGCCTCGGACGGTCTCGCCCGGGCCCGCCGGCTCGGCGTGACCACCACCGCCGAGGGCGTCGACGGCCTCGTGGCGCTGCCCGAGTTCGCGGACGTCCAGCTCGTCTTCGACGCCACCTCGGCCGGCGCGCACAAGCGTCACGACGAGGTGCTGCGGGCACACGGCCGCACCGTCGTCGACCTGACACCCGCGGCGATCGGCCCGTACGTGGTGCCGCCGGTGAACCTCGACGAGCACCTGGGCGAGCCGAACGTCAACATGGTGACCTGCGGCGGGCAGGCCACGGTGCCGATCGTGCACGCGGTCGGCCGGGTCACCCCCGTCGCGTACGGCGAGATCGTCGCCTCGATCGCCTCGAAGTCGGCCGGGCCCGGCACCCGGGCCAACATCGACGAGTTCACCGAGACCACCGCCCGCGCCATCGAGGTGGTCGGCGGCGCCGAGCGCGGCAAGGCCATCATCGTGCTGAACCCGGCCGACCCGCCGCTGCTCATGCGCGACACGGTGTACTGCCTGTGCCCGGACGCCGACGCCGACCGGGTGAAGATCGCCGGCTCGGTGGCCGACATGGTGAAGACCGTGCAGGAGTACGTGCCCGGCTATCGGCTCAAGCAGGACGTGCAGTTCGACGCCGTGGACACGTACGCGCCGGTGCTCGGCCGGCACTTCACCGGCCTCCAGGTGTCGGTGTTCCTGGAGGTCTCCGGCGCCGGGCACTACCTGCCCGCGTACGCCGGGAACCTGGACATCATGACGTCGGCCGCGCTGCGTACCGCGGAGCGGCTGGTGGCGCTGCGTTCGCCGGAGGGGGCACCCCGATGACCGACCTCTACATCCAGGACGTGACGCTGCGCGACGGCATGCACGCCATCGCCCACCGCTACACGGTCGACCAGGTGCGTACGATCGCCGCCGCGCTCGACGCCGCAGGTGTGGCGGCGGTCGAGGTGGCGCACGGCGACGGCCTGGCCGGTTCCAGCGTCAACTACGGGCACGGCGCCGCCGCCGACGCGGACTGGATCGCCGCCGCCGCCGAGGTGCTGACCACCGCGCGGCTCACCACGCTGCTGCTGCCGGGCATCGGCACCATCGCCGACCTGAAGGCGGCGAAGGCGCTCGGCGTGACAAGCGTCCGGATCGCCACGCACTGCACCGAGGCGGACATCTCCGCCCAGCACATCGCGTGGGCCCGGGAGAACGACATGGACGTCTCCGGGTTCCTGATGATGTCGCACCTCAACGACCCGGCCGGGCTGGCCGCGCAGGCCAAGCTGATGGAGTCGTACGGCGCGCACTGCGTCTACGTCACCGACTCGGGCGGGCGGCTGCTGATGTCGGACGTGGCGCAGCGCGTCGACGCGTACCGGCAGGTGCTGGAACCGGAGACGCAGATCGGCATCCACGCGCACCACAACCTGTCGCTGGGTGTGGCGAACAGCGTGCTCGCGGTCGAGCACGGCCGGATCCTCGGCGACGGCCCGCTCGGCTCGCCGTCCGGGCGGACCGTCCGGGTGGACGCGTCGCTCGCCGGCATGGGCGCCGGCGCGGGCAACGCGCCGCTGGAGGTCTTCGTCGCGGTCGCCGAGCTGCACGGCTGGAAGCACGGCTGCGACGTGTTCGCGCTGATGGACGCCGCCGACGACCTGGTCCGCCCGTTGCAGGACCGGCCGGTCCAGGTGGACCGGGAGACGCTCTCCCTGGGGTACGCGGGCGTCTACTCCAGTTTCCTGCGGCACGCCGAGCGGGCCTCGGCCAAGTACGGCGTGGACGTCCGCTCGATCCTGGTCGAGCTGGGCCGCCGCCGGATGGTCGGCGGCCAGGAGGACATGATCGTGGACGTGGCACTGGACCTGGCGGGTAGGGGGAACTCATGATCGGGCCGGACATCGCCGGCATCGCGGAGAAGCTGGGCGCGGCGGCCGACGACGCCACCGCGATCCCGCAGCTCGCCGCCGAGACCGGCCTCGACGTCGACGCCGCGTACGCGGTGCAGACCGCGCTGGTGCAGCGCCGCCTCGACCGGGGTGAGCGGCTGGTCGGCCTCAAGATGGGGCTCACCAGCAAGGCCAAGATGGCGCAGGTCGGCGTGGACGAGGTGATCTGGGGCCGGCTGACCGACGTGATGCGGGTACCGGACGGCGGCGGCGTCGACGTGGGCGACTTCATCCACCCCCGGGTCGAGCCGGAGGTGGCGTTCCTGCTGGACCGGCTGCCCGACCCGGGCGAACCGGTCGGCTCGTTCACCCGTGCGGTACGCGCGGTCGCCCCGGCGATCGAGCTGATCGACTCCCGGTACGCGAACTTCACCTTCTCGCTGCCGGACGTGATCGCCGACAACACCTCGGCCGCCGCGTTCGTGGTCGGGCCGTGGTCGCCGGTGCCGGACGGGCTGGACAACCTCGGCGTGCTGCTGGAGATCGACGGGCGGGTGGCGCAGGTCGGCTCGACCGCCGCCATCCTCGGCGACCCGCGCCGCGCGCTGGACGAGGGCCTGCGGCTGGCCGGCCGGCACGGCGTACGGCTGCGCAAGGGCTGGATGTTCCTGGCCGGCGCGGCCACCGCCGCGGTGCCGTTGCGCCCCGGCGCGCACGTCCGCGCCACTGTGGAGAAGCTGGGTTCCGCCTCCCTGAAGGCCCTCCCATGACCGCCCGCGTGGTGGCCGGCAAGGCCGTGCCGCGGGGTGCGTTCCCGCACGTCAAGGTGGCCGGAGGGTTCGTCTACGTCTCCGGTACGTCGTCGCGCCGGCCGGACAACACGTTCGCCGGGGTGTCGGTGGACGAGTTCGGCACCACCGACCTGGACATCCGCGAGCAGACCCGGGCCGTGATCGAGAACATCCGCGACCTGCTCCGCTCGGTCGGCGCCGACCTGAGCGATCTGGTGCAGGTCACCAGCTACCTGGTCAACATGAACGACTTCGGCGGCTACAACGAGGTGTGGGCGGAGTTCTTCGACGCCACCGGGCCGACCCGGACCACAGTCGCCGTGCACCAGCTTCCGCACCCGCATCTGCTGATCGAGATGCAGGCCGTCGCCCTACTTCCGTCGGGAGGTTCCCATGAGTGAGATCGCCGAGCCGTTCAGCTTCTCCGGCTGGATCGGCGAGAACCAGCACCTGCTCAAGCCCCCGGTGGGCAACAAGGAGATGCTGCCCGGCAGCGACGACTTCATCGTCATGGTGGTGGGCGGCCCGAACCAGCGCACGGACTTCCACGTCGACCCGTACGAGGAGTTCTTCTACCAGGTCAAGGGCAACATGCACATCAACCTGATGCTGCCCGAGGGCCCGCGTACGGTGCACGTGCGCGAGGGGCAGATGTGGATGCTGCCGCGCAACACCCCGCATTCGCCGCAGCGCCCGGAGGCCGGCTCGATCGGCATGGTGATCGAGCGGGTCCGCGAGGAGGGCACGCTGGAGAAGTTCCAGTGGTACTGCGCCGAGTGCGACCACAAGGTGCACGAGGTCGAGTTGCAGGTTCGCGACATCGCCGCCGACCTGCCCCCGGTCTTCGCCGCGTTCTACGCCGACGAGAAGGCCCGCACCTGCGACAACTGCGGCGCGCTGCACCCGGGCAAGGGCTGACGCGTGCCGGTCGTGGACGTGCACACGCACGTCGTACCGAAGGGGTGGCCGGACCTCGCCGCGGCGTGCGGCGGGTCCGGCTGGCCCTGGCTGCGGGTGGACTCCGAGCGCGCCGCCATGATCATGGTGGGGGAGACGGAGTTCCGCCCGGTCGGCGCGCAGTGCTGGGACGCGCCGGCCCGGCTGGCCGACATGGACGCCGACGGCGTGGACGTGCAGGTCGTCTCGCCGACGCCGGTGTTCTTCAGCTACGACCGCCCGGCCGACCAGGCGGCCAAGGTGGCCCGGATCTTCAACGACCTCACGCTGGAGGTCACCGCCGGCGGTGGCGGCCGGCTGGTGCCGTTCTGCCAGGTGCCGTTGCAGGACCCGGACGCGGCCTGCGCCGAGCTGGACCGCTGCCTGTCGGCCGGGCACGCCGGGGTGGAGATCGGCAACCACGTCGGTGACCGGGACCTGGACGACGAGGGCATCGTGCAGTTCCTGACCCACTGCGCCGAGGTCGGCGCGCCGGTGTTCGTGCACCCGTGGGACATGCCCGACGGCCCCCGGCTGGACCGGTGGATGGCCCGCTGGCTGACCGGGATGCCGGCCGAGACGCACCTGTCGGTGCTCGCGTTGATCCTCGGCGGCGTGTTCGACCGGGTGCCGGACACGCTGCGGATCTGCTTCGCGCACGGCGGCGGCAGCTTCCCGTTCTGGCTGGGCCGCGCCGACAACGCCTGGCACCGCCGGGGCGACCTGGTACGCGGCGCGTCGAGCGCACCGCCCAGCTCGTACGTCGACAGGTTCCACGTCGACTCGGTGGTCTTCGAACCGGCGGCGCTGCGGCTGCTCGTGGACACCATGGGCGCCGAGCGGGTGCTGCTCGGCAGCGACTACCCGTACCCGCTGGGGGAGCGGCCGGTCGGCGACGTGGTGCACCGGGCGGACTTCCTCACCGACGCGCAGCGGGACGCGCTGCTCGGCGGCAACGCGCTGCGGTTCCTCGGCCGCCGCTGAAGCCGGCGCGGGTGCGTCCGTCGTCGCCCTAGAGTCGACGGACGCACCCGGCGCTGCTCAGGACCGGCCGGACGTGTCGCCGGGCCTCCCGGCGGCCGGACCGGCAGGATGGACGGCATGGCCGAGCCGCACGACCTGACCGCGCTGGAACAGGCCGCCGCGATCCGCCGGGGCGAGCTGTCCAGCCTGGAACTGGTCGAGCACCACCTGCGCCGGGTCGAGGCACTCGGCGACACCGTCGGCGCGTTCGTCACCGTCACCGCCGAACAGGCCCGGGCCGCCGCCCGCGCCGCCGACGCGGTCGCGGCCGAGGAACGCAGCCCGCTGCACGGCGTGCCGACCGCGATCAAGGACCTCACGCTCACCGCCGGGGTCCGCACCACCTTCGGCTCCGCCGCCTTCGCCGACTTCGTCCCGCCGGTCGACGCCGACGTGGTCCGCCTCCTGACCGACGCCGGCCTGGTCAGCCTCGGCAAGACCACCACCTCCGAACTGGGCTGCTCGCTCTACTCGGAGGGACTGGTGGCGCCGCCGGCCCGCAACCCGTGGGACCTCGCGTACACCGCGGGCGGGTCCAGCGGCGGCGCGGCCGCCGCGGTCGCCGCCGGGCTGGTGCCGGTGGCGCAGGGCACCGACGGTGGCGGCTCGCTGCGCATCCCGGCCGCGCTCTGCGGGCTGGTCGGCTACAAGCCCAGCCGGGGCGTGGTCTCCGGCGGGCCGCTCGGCTTCGGCGGCTTCGGCCTGCCGGTGAACGGGCCGATCGGCCGCACCGTCGCCGACGTGGCCGCGCTGCTCGACGTGCTCGCCCGCCCGGTGCCCGGCGAGCCGTATCTGCCGCCGGCCGCGCCCGCCGGCGGCTTCCTCGGCGTCACCCGCGCCGCCCGCGTCGCCGGCCCCGGTCGGCTGCGCGTCGGCCGCTTCACCACGCCGATGCTCGCCGACGAACCGGTCCACCCGGACTGCGTGGCCGCCGTCGACCGGGCCGCCGCGCTGCTCACCGACGCCGGCCACGAGGTGGTCGACGTCCCCGCGCCGCTCGGCCCCGAGGCGTGGCCGCTGTTCGAGACCGTCTGGTACGCGCTGGCGGTCACCCCCGTCCCGGCCGGGCGGGAGGGCGACCTGCTGCCGCTGACCCGGTACCTGCGCGAGCGCGGCGAGGCGCTCGGCGCGGCCCGGCTGATGGCCGCGCTCGGCGAACTCCAGGCGCAGGTACGCCGTGGCGTACGCCGTACCGCCGGGTGTGACCTGCTGCTCTGCCCGACGCTCGCGGCCCCGCAGGCGCCGGTGGGCGCGTTCGCCGCCCTCGAACCGGCAGCGGACTTCGACCGGCAGCGGCGCTTCTCGCCGTACTGCGCGGTCTTCAACGTCACGGGCGATCCGTCCGTTTCGTTACCTCTCGGACGGACCGCCGACGGGCTTCCGGTCGGGGTGCTCCTCACCGGCCGGTACGGCGACGACGCGACACTGCTCGCCACTGCCGCGCAACTGGAGCACCGGAGTGACGGATGGGATCAGCACCCCGCAATCTGGCGGGCCGCCGACTCCGCTAACGTGAACATCACAAGTGACGTGGGGCGCGACCGGTCCTGACCGGCCGACCCGCACCATTCCTGGTCTCTCTTTCCGCCTGGGGGCGTTGGGATTGTCTGTTACCGAGACGTTGGTGGTCTTCGTCGGCATCCCGGCCGCCGCGGTGCTGCTGATCGCCGCCCTGGCGGCCGTCGGCAGCCGCGGCAACGGTGGCGGCGCCAAGCGCTACCGGCCGGGCCGGCCCTTCGACTTCACTCCGGTCTGGTTCCTGGGCCGTCCGGAGCAGCTGGCCGACTCGGCCGGCACGGCGCTGGCCGCCGGGGCGCAGGCGCCGGCGTTGACCAGCCGCAAGCAGGAGCAGGCCGGCCGGGAGGCGCCGGCCGGTGGAACCGGAGGCGCAAGTGACCGTTGGTGAAGCGCGGCCCACGACGGGGACGGGCACCCCGCCCGACGTGCTGGACGGACCGTTCTCGACCCGTCAGCTGCTCCGCATCGACGAGGCGCTGCGCCTCGCCGACCAGGGCACCGGTCTGGTCTTCTCGGTCTACGTCGGCGGCCTCGACGAGCCGATCCGGGAGCACGCCGAGCGGCTGCACCGCCAGCTCGCCGAACCGGACCGCTCGGTGCTGATCGCGGTGTCGCCCAACCAGCGGCAGCTGGAGATCGTCACCGGCAAGTACGCGCGCAAGCGCATCCCGGACACGTACGCCAAGCTGGCCGCGCTCTCCATGGTGGCCTCCTTCGGCGGCGGCGACCTGGCCGGCGGCATCATCCAGGGCCTCGACCAGCTCGCCAGCCACGCCGGCAAGGGCTGATCCCCGCCCGCACACACGACGAAGCCCGGCCCGCGTATACGCGGGCCGGGCTTTCTCGTGTCAGCGGGGCGGGCCCCACGACAGCGGCCGGGGCC
>NZ_JBXUOV010000146.1:0-14393 GCF_057196585.1 Micromonospora sp. ATLC20 | reverse complement strand
GCCGCCGGCCGATCACGCCGCCCGGCGCGCCCACGCCCTGGCCGGCCGCGCAGGCCGCCGGCTGGCGGTGGCAGTGGCAGCTCACCTCCCCGGTGGACGTGACTGTCGACGCCGACGTCTTCCTCCTCGACCCGGTGGCGACCACCTCGGCCGAGACCGCCGCGCTGCGCGAGCGGGGCCGCCGGCTGGTCTGCCACGTCCGGGTCGGCACGTACGCCGCCGACGACCCGGACGCCACCCGCTTCCCCACCGCCGTACGCGGCGCGGCGGTGCCGGGGCGGCCGGGGAGCCGTTTCCTGGACGTACGGGCCTGGGACGCGCTCGCGCCGGTGCTGGCCGACCGGTTCCGGCTGTGCCGGGGCAAGGGCTTCGGCGCGGTGGCGCTCGCCGACGCGGACGGCTACCGGCACCGCTCCGGCTTCCCGCTGGACTTCGACGACCAGTTGCTGTTCCACCGCCGGCTGGCCGGGCTGGCCCGCAAGCTGGACCTCTCCCCCGGCCTGGTCGACGACGTGCCGCAGGTGGCGGCGCTGGCCCCCGACTTCGACTTCGCGGTCAACCAGGAGTGCGTACGCCGCCGCGAGTGCGCGAAGCTGCTGCCGTTCGTCGATGCCGGAAAGCCGGTCTTCCACGTCGAGTACACCGGCGAGCCGGCGGACTTCTGCGTCACCTCGGTCGGCTACGGCTTCGCCTCGATCCGCAAGGACCGCCGGTTGGACGCCTGGCGGGAGCCGTGCGCCCTGCCGTGACATCCCGCCGCCCCCTCCCGCCGGGGGGGCGCCGATGACGGTCATCCAGCACGGAAGCTGCCGACACTCTCCGTGACCTCACCGGCGAACAGATGCACGGAAGGCGGCATACCTGAGAGTCATGAATATGACTCTCAGGTATACCGCGCGAACACGACTGCCTTCTCAGCGGCCGGCACGAGCCGGAACCGATGTCAAGCGGCTCGGGACCACCGGTTGGGCGCCGGACCGAGCCCCGGACCCGCCCCGGACCGAGCCGACCGGGGCGGGTCCGCTCGGGCTCAGCGAGCGCCGACCAGCTCCGGTGCCGGGGCGGGCGGCGGCTCGACCGCCGGGACGGGCCGCCGGCGGCGCATGAAGCGGGGCGCCCACCAGTTCGCGTCGCCCAGCAGCGTCATCACCGAGGGCAGCACGACCGCCCGGATGATCGTGGCGTCCAGCAGGATCGCCGCCGCCAGGCCGATGCCGAGCTGCTTGAAGTCGATCATGCTGAGCGTGGCGAAGATGGAGAACACCGCCACCATCACCACCGCCGCGCTGGTCACCACACCGGCCGAGGAGGTGATGCCGTACGCCACCGCCTCCCGGGTGGGCATGCCCCGGTCGACCGCCTCACGGATCCGGCTGACCACGAACACGTGGTAGTCCATCGACAGTCCGAACAGCACCACGAACAGGAACAGCGGCAGCCAGGTGACGATCGCGTCCATCGAGGTGAAGCCGAGCAGCCCTTCCGCCCAGGTGCTCTGGAAGACCAGCACCAGCAGCCCGTACGCGGCGCCCGCGGAGAGCAGGTTCAGCACGATCGAGGTCAGCGCCACCACGATCGACCGGAACGTCCACGCCATCACCAGGAACGTCAGCGCCAGCACGAACGCGGCGACGATCGGCAGCTTCGCCCAGATGTGGGCGGCGTAGTCCTCACTGGCGGCCACGCCGCCGCCGACCGCGTACTCCACGCCCGGGATGCCGCCGAGCGTGGCCGGGACCAGGTCCTCGCGCAGCTCGTGCAGCGACCGGGACGCCTCGTCGGAACGGCTGGCGTGCGGCGTGGCCACCTCCAGCACCGACACCTGCCGGTCCGCCGACACCTGGATCTCCGGGCCGTCCCCCTCGGCCGGCGCGAAGAGCGGGTCGGCGGCGGTACGGCCGGCCAGGTCGGTGAGCGCGGCCCGCACCCGGTCGGCCTGCTCGGCGGGCGCCCGCACGGCGACCGTGTGGCTGGTGCCGTTGCTCGGGTAGGCCGCGGTGAGCCGGTCGTACGCCTGCATGGCGGCGGTGGTGCGCGGCACGTCCTCCGGGCCGGGGAACTTCAGCTTCATGCCGAGCGCGGGCGCGGCGAGCGCGAGCAGCAGCGCGACCGAGATCAGCAGCGTGGCCACCGGTGCGCGCAGCGCCGGCTTGAGCACCGCCGGCCAGAACCGGGGCCGGGCCGGCTGCCCGTTGCGCGGGGCGGTGAGGCGCCACAGCAGCGGCACCCGCGGCCGGTCCACCCAGCGACCCAGCTTCGCCAGCAGCGCCGGCAGCACTGTGAGCGAGCCGATCACCGCGACCGCCACCACCAGGATCGAGCCGACCGCCAGCGACGAGAAGATCGCGTCCTGGGCGAGCAGCAGACCGCCCATCGAGATGATCACGGCGGTGCCGGAGACCACCACGGCGTGCCCGGAGGTCTCCGCCGCGATCTCCACCGCGTCCAGGCCGGATCGGCCCTTCGCCCGTTCCTCCCGCTCCCGCCGCACGTAGAACAGCGAGTAGTCCACGCCGACCGCCATGCCGATCAGCAGGATGACGCTGGCGGTGGTGTCGGTGGCCGGCACCAGGTGCGAAGCGAGTGTGGAGAGACCCATCGCGGCGGCCACCGAGGACAGCGCCAGCAGCACCGGCACCCCGGCGGCGATCAGCGCGCCGAACGCGATGATCAGGATGGCCAGCGTCACCGGCAGGCTGAGCAGCTCGGCGCGCTTGAAGTCCTTGCCGAGCGTGTCGTCGAGCGCCTTGTCGATCGACGGGCCGCCGACCTGCTCCACCCGTAGCTGCGGGTGCGCGTCCTGCACCTTCGCGGTGGTGTCCCGCAGCGGCTGCACCCGGTCCCCGGCGGTGCCCGGGTCGCCCGACATGGTGATCGGCACCAGCAGCGCGCTGCCGTCGCGCGACGGCATCGGCGTACCGATCGAGGCCACGCCGTCGACCTGCCGCAGACGGTCCGCCGCGTCCTGCGCGGCGGCCTTCGCCGCCGCCTGGTCGAGCGAACCCGAACGGGCGGTGATCAGCACGTTCTCGGTCGCCGGCCGGTCGAACCCGCCACTGTCGACGATCAGCTGTGCCCGTCCGAACTCGCCGATCGCCTGATCCTCGTCGGTCGCCTCGTTCAGCCCGGCGGCGCTGCCGCCCACGAAACACACCGCCACGAAGACCACCCACAACGCGATCGCGCGCCACGGATGCTCCGCACTCCACCGTGCCAGCCGCACGGTCACCGGTCGCCTGCCCATGTCCCGGGTTCCACCCTCCTGATGCCGGCCCTGTGCCGACCCCAGATGACGCTAGGCAGCGGGCGGGGCCCCGACATCGGGGAACGGCCCCCGCTCGTCCCCGATCCGCCGGGCGAGGTCCGCGCGGCCGGTTCCGGCCGCGCGCACCGGGCGGAAAAGGGCATCTCCGGGTACGCTCCGGCGCGTCTCCGGGGACCGCCGGGCGATGCACACCGGCGCAACCCCGAATCGGCTCGGGGTCATCCCCGGAGGGTGCCCCGGGGCCGCGGCTGGCATCGCGGGCAGCTGTAGGAGGACCGGTTCATGAACGCCTCCCGCCGGATCGGAGCGCCGCAGCGCGGGCAGGGCTCGCCCTCCCGGCCGTACGCGTTCAGCGACCGGTCGAAGTAGCCGCTCTCGCCGTTGACGTTGACGTACAGCTCGTCGAAGCTGGTGCCGCCCTGCTTGATCGCCTCGGCGAGCACGTCCCGCACGTGCCCGAGCAGCCGCAGCGCGGCCGGACGGGTGAGCGCGTCGGCCGGGCGGGTGCCGTGCAGCTTCGCCCGCCACAGTGCCTCGTCGGCGTAGATGTTGCCCACCCCGGAGATCAGCGTCTGGTCGAGCAGCGCGCGTTTGATCTCCGTACGCTTGCGCCGCAGCGACGCCACGAACGCCTCGTCGGAGAACTCCGGGTCCATCGGGTCGCGGGCGATGTGGGCGATCTCGGCGGGCAGCTCCGCGCCACCTTCGGACACGGACAGCCCGCCGAACGTGCGCTGGTCGACGAAGCGCAGCTCCGGCCCGTCGTCGGCGAACCGGAACCGGACCCGCAGGTGCAGTTCGTCGGCCGCGCCGACCGGCTGCAACAGCAACTGGCCGGACATGCCGAGGTGGCCGATCACCGCGTCGCCGCTGTCCAGCGGCAGCCAGAGGTACTTGCCCCGGCGGCGTACCCCGGTGATCGTCCGGCCGGCGAGCACGTCGGCGAAGTGCGCGCCGCCGGGCGCGTGCCGACGTACCGCCCGGGGGTGGCGCACCTCGACGGCGGCGATCCGCCGGCCGATCACCCACTGGGCGAGTCCCACCCGGACGGTCTCGACCTCGGGCAGCTCAGGCACGGCCGGCGCCCGCCTCCACGTCGGAGGTGTCGTCCTGCGGGCTCGTCTCCGCCTCGGCCCGCGCCGCCGCCTCCGCCCGCGCCGCCGCCTCGGCCTCGGCCTGCTCGGTGAGCATCCGCCAGGCGGACTCGGCCGCGCGCTGCTCGGCCTCCTTCTTGCTGCGCCCCTCCGCGCCGCCGTAGCGGTTGCCGGCCACCACCACCCAGGCGGTGAACGTCTTCAGGTGATCCGGTCCGGTGCCCTCGATCCGGTACTCGGGCACGCCGAGCCCGAGCGCGGCGGTCAGCTCCTGGAGGCTGGTCTTCCAGTCCAGCGCCGCGCCCCGGCCCGCCGACTCGGCCATCAGCGGGTCGAACAGCCGGTGGATGACGATGGCGGCGGTGTCCAGGCCGTACTGGAGGTAGATCGCGCCCAGCAGCGCCTCCAGCGTGTCGGCCAGGATGCTCGCCTTGTCCCGCCCGCCGGTGGCCTCCTCGCCCTTGCCGAGCAGCAGGTACGCCCCGAGCCCGTCCGGGCCGAGGCCACGCGCCACGTCGGCGAGCGCCCGCATGTTGACCACGCTGGCGCGCAGCTTCGCCAGCTGCCCCTCGGGCAGGTCGGGGTGGTTGTGGAACAGGGCTGTGGTGATCACCACGCCGAGCACCGAGTCGCCCAGGAACTCCAGCCGCTCGTTCGTGGGCAGGCCGCCGTTCTCGTACGCGTACGAGCGGTGGGTCAGCGCGCGTTCCAGCAGTTCCGGGTCGAGCGACACCCCGAAGGCCGCCTCCAGGTGGCCGACGGGAGCACGCCGCCGCTTGTCGTTGGTCATGGTGCTACCTCGGTGTCGTGTCGGTCAGGTGCGAGATCGTGCGGGATGCCGGCGAGCAGGGAGCGGACCGTCGCGGCGGCGTCGCGGCGCCACAGGTGGGCCGCGAGCGCGATACCGGAGGCGACGTCCTCGGAGCCGGCCGCGCCGTGGCACACCACCACGGTGCCGCCCACCCCGAGCAGCGCCGCGGCACGCGGGGCACCGCCGCGTGACGGCGGGCCGCCGGCCATGGCGTACGCGCCCTCGATGGCCTTGAGCAGGACGTTTCCGGTGAAGCCGTCGGTCACCACGACGTCGGCGCGGGCGCCGAGCGAGATGTCGTACCCCTCGACCAGGCCGACGTAGCGGCCGTCGCAGGGCAGCGGCGCGGCGGCGAGCGCGGGCGCGGCGACGCGGCGCAGCCGGTCGCCCTTGCCCGTCTCGAGGCCGACGGAGAGCAACCCGACGCGGGGTGCGGTGACGGCGTGGGCCACCGACGCGTAGGCGGCGCCGAGGAGGGCGTGCCGGGCCAGCGTGGCCGGGCCGGGTTCGAGCGTGCCGCCCACGTCGAGCAGCACCACCGGCCCCTCGACGGCGGGCAGCGTGGCGGCGAGCGCGGGACGGCGTATCCCGGTCCAGCGGCCGAGGCCGAGCGCGGCGGCGGTGACCGTGGCGCCGGTCGAGCCGGCGGAGACGACCGCGTCGGCGAGTCCGTCGCGGACGGCCTGCACGGCGGTGCGTACCGTGCTCTCGCCGCGAGCGGCGGTGGGATGGTCGGCCATGCCGACGGCGGTCCGCACCGGGCGGACCGTGACCCGGGCGCGCTGGGCCGGGTCGAGCGCACCGATCAGCTCGTCGGCCACCTCGATCGGGCCGACGAGCATCAGGTGCAGGGCGGGATCCGTGCGTACCGCTCGCAGAGCGCCGTCAACCACGACGGCGGGAGCATCGTCCCCGCCGAGGAGGTCGACGGCGATCCGCGCGGTGCCCGGCTCCGACGATCCGCCGGCCGGGAACCGGTCGGCGGTGGCGGGAGCCGGGGCACCGGGCGAGAGCCTTGGTGCGCGCGTCACCCGACCGGTGGTCGGGGACGTCACTCGGCAGCCGGGTCAGACCTCGAGGACCTGACGGCCGTTGTAGGTGCCGCAGACGGAGCAGGCGGCGTGCGGCAGCTTGGCCGACTTGCACTGCGGGCAGGCCACGGTCGCCACCGCCGAGGCCTTCCAGTTCGCCCGGCGGGCGCGGGTGTTGCTGCGCGACATCTTGCGCTTGGGGACGGCCACGGTTCTTACTCCTCTGTACGGGTCAGTTGCGTCAGGCTCGCCCAACGCGGGTCGACCTGCTGATGGCTGTGGTCGGCCGGCAGATCGTCCCAGTGCACCCCACACTCGGGGCACAGGCCTGGGCAGTCCTCCCGGCAGAGCGGGTTCGTCGGCAGCGCCAGCACCACCGCGTCCCGCAACGCCGGTTCCAGGTCGATCAGATCGCCCTGCATCCGGCCCACCTCGTCCTCCTCGGTCGTGTCGTCCGTGGTGCTGTTCTCGTACGCGTACAGCTCCTGGATCGTCACGGCCAACGAGTCGTCGATCTCGCGCAGGCAGCGGCCGCACTCGCCCTTGACGGGACCGGTGACGGTCCCGGAGACGAGTACGCCCTCGGACACCGACTCCAACCTCAGGTCGAGGTCGAGGTCCGCGCCCTCCGGCACGCCGATCAACTCCACGCCGAGGTCCGCCGGTGCCGGCACGACCCGCTTGTGCGTACGCAACGCGCCAGGTCGGCGCGGCAGTTCCCTCGTGTCGAGGACCAGCGGCGACCTGGGGTTGAGTGTGCTTGGCGAGTGTTTGGGCATAGTCAGACTCCGGCCGTTGAGAGGCCGACAAAGAAGGTTACCTGCCAGACGGGCGGACCGTCGAACCGGGGGCTCGCCTCCGGCCCGGCGGGAGCCGGCTGTCGGCGACCGGCCCGCGCGCCGCTCAGAAGGGTAGCGGGCGGTCCGCCTCGTCCCCGCCGAAGGTCCCGATCTCGCGCAGCGCGTGCATCTTGTCCCGGCCGCGCTCTATCGAGGCCAGCGCCCGGGTGAGGAACTGCTCGAAGTTCGCCAGCGCGGTGTCGACGTAGTCGTCCACCTCCTCGCGGAGGCGCTGCGCCTCGGCCCGCGCCTCGGCGATGATCCGCGCGCCCTCGTGCTCGGCCGAGACGGTGATCTCGTTGACCGAGACGAGCCGGGCGTGTTCCGCCTCACCCTCGCTGATGATCCGGTCGGCCTCGCGCTTGCCGGCCTCCATGATCTTGTCCCGCTCCTCCAGCAGCGCGGCGGCGCGGCGCAGGTCGGCGGGCAGCTCCGCGCGCAACTCGTCGAGCACGGCGATCATCTCGCCCCGGTCGACCATGCAGTTGTTGCGCGACATCGGGACGGAGCGGGCCTGCTCCACCATGGCGATCAGTTCGTCGATGCGATCGAGCGGGTCCACCGGTACCTCACTCCTGTCTTCGTCGGCCGCTCTCCATCATGCGGCCTCGCGCCCGTTCTCGGCGCTGCAGACATCATGTCGCGCCCGAGCCACAACCGCCCCACCCGCCCCACCCGGCGCGTCGCCCCGCGCTCCCTCACCCTCCCCCGCCCCTCTCCCCGGCGATCTTGCACTTGCGGCCCGGCGCTCGTCCCTTGCGGGAGGAATGTCCGGGCCGAAACTGCAAGATCGCGGGGGTGGGGTGGGCGGAGGGGCGGGCGGGGTCAGGGGCGGAGGCGGGTGGTCAGCTGGGCGCGGACCAGGTCGGGGACGTGGGCGGAGATGTCGCCGCCCCACTTCGCCACGTCCTTGATCAGGCTGGACGAGATGAACGAGTAGAGCGGGTTGGTCGGCATGAAGAGCGTCTCCACGCCGGCCAGGCCGATGTTCATCTGGGCCATCTGCAGCTCGTAGTCGAAGTCACTCACCGCCCGCAGGCCCTTGATCAGCACACTCGCCTGCTGCGCCCGGCAGAAGTCGACGAGCAGGCCGCGGAACGACTCCACCCGGACGTTGTCGTACGAGGCGGTCACCTCGCGGAGCATCCCGATGCGCTCCTCGACCGTGAACAGGCCCTGCTTGGACTGGTTGACCAGCACTCCGACGATCACCTCGTCGAACAGCCGGCTGGCCCGGCCGATGATGTCGAGGTGTCCGTTGGTGACCGGGTCGAACGAGCCCGGGCAGACCGCACGTCTCATGATCGGCGACCGTACCAAAGAGTGGTCTCGCCGTAACGTCTGCTGCGCTCCGGAGTGACACCTTCCACCCACGCGACCGGTCCGGTACGGCTGGACCGCTCGACGATCACCAGGGCGTCCGGAGCGAGCCAGCCGCCGTCGACCAGCGCCGCCAGCATCGCGGTGATCTCCGCGTCCGGCACCGCGTACGGCGGATCGGCGAAGACCACGTCGTACGGCCCGCCGTCCGGTCCCGCCGCCAGCACGCCGGCGACCTTGCCGGTGACCAGGCGGGCGGCCGGCGCGGCCCGCAGCGTGGCGATGTTCTCCCGGATCACCCGGGCGGCCCGCGCGTCGGACTCGACGAGCAGCACGTGGGCCGCGCCCCGGGACAGCGCCTCCAGACCGACCGCGCCGGAACCGGCGTACAGGTCGGCGAAGCGTGCGCCGTCCAGGTCGACGTGCGAGTGCACGGCGCTGAACAGCGCCTCACGGACCCGATCGGACGTGGGCCGGGTTCCGGCACCCGGTGGCGCGGCGATCCGCCGGCCGCCGAGCGTGCCGGCCACGATCCGGGTCACCGTCGCTCCCTGCGCATGCCCCGACGCTACGCGACGCCGCGAGGCGGGCACGACGTACCCGGCGCGACGATCCGTGACTCGACGTACATCAATGATCTCAAATACATAACAGACCCTTTACGACCCTTCGATCACGGTGACGCCCGCACTGTCGATCTCGCTAGGGTCTGGCCCGATTGCCGAGCGGACGCGTGGCTTCGGTCCCTCCGCCCGGTCTCTCCCATCCTCCCCTCGTCAGGAGTAGGCGTGAACCGTCTCCACCTCCGGCGTGCCGCCGTCCTCACCGCCGGCGCGCTGCTCGGCCTCGCGGGCGTCGCCACCGTCGCCGGCCCGGCCGCCGCCCACCACCCCGAGCCGTCCGGCAGCTACTGCGCCGCCGAGAACGGCACCGTCACCGTGACCTGGTCGGTGATCAGCAGCGAGACCGACATCTCCGGCCGCATCACCAAAGTCGAATCCACGGTGCCCGGCGCGGTCAGCGGCGGGCTGGCGGTCGGCGCGGAACTGAAGCCGGCCGGCCAGGGCCCGCTGACCGGCACCCAGACCCACACGTTCACCGGCCCGATCCCGGAGCTGAAGCTGACCGTCGCCGCGCACTGGGAGCGGGGCCGCAAGTCGCACGACGGCGAGCGCACGGTGGTGGCCCGTCCGGGGCGGGACTGCGCGACGCAGAGCCCGTCGCCGTCGCCCAGCACGCCGCCGAGCCCCACGCCCACGCCGAGCACGCCCGCCTCGCCGACCCCGACGCCGTCGGCGTCCCTCCCGCCGAGCCCGTCCACCCCGCCGACGCCGTCCGCCCCGCCGGCCGAGCCCGGTGAACCGGTCTTCAAGCTGGACCAGGACTGCGACTCGATGACCTTCATCGTGGAGAACCCGGCCGACGGCATTCCCTTCACCGCCACGTTCACCACCGAGAAGGGCGAGAGCAGGAAGCTCGTCTCCGAACCGGGCAAGGCCGGCTCGGTCGAGTTCGAGGCGTACCGGGGCCTCACCGTCACCGTCAAGTACGACGTGGCCGAGGGGTCCGAGACCATCCCGTACACCGCGCCGCGGGACTGCTCCGGGCAGGGCGGCGGCCTGCCGGTGACCGGCCCGGCGGCGGGCGCCATCGCCGGTGGCGCGACGCTGCTGCTGGCCGCCGGCGCGGTGCTGTTCGTGGTGGCCCGTCGCCGCCGGATCCGCTTCACCGCCTGATCCGCTTCACCGCCAGACCCCGCCGATCCGCCGATCTCGCTGATCCGCTGATCCGCACCGAGGGCGCGCCGACCACCCGGCCGGCGCGCCCTCGCCGTGGATCCGGCGGTCAGGCCGCGTCGAGCACCGACGTGATCGCTCTCGGATCGACCTCGGCCCGGTTGGTCAGCAGCACGAGCCGCTGGTCGGAGTCGGGCAGCCAGGCGGCGAACGCCTTGTAGCCGCCGTTGTCCCCGGAGTGGTGCAGCGCCCGCCGGCCGGCCAGCGGGCCGACGAAGAAGCCGTAGCCGTACGCCTCCTCGGGCCGCCCGGTGGGCGCGTGCGGCGCGGTCATCGCCGCCACCGAGTCCGGGGCGAGCAGCCGGCCCCGGCGCGGTACGTCGAGCCAGGTGAGCAGGTCCGCCCCGGTGCACCAGACGTCACCCGCGCCCAGGCTGACGGTCCCCAGGTCCCACGACGGCACCGGACGGCCGCCCTCGTGTCCGGTCGCCACGTCCGGCCGCCCCTCGCCCGAACCGGCGAAGCTGCCAGTCATGCCCAGCGGCGCGAAGACCTCCTCGGCGAGGAAATCGGCGTACGGCCGGTCGGCCACCCGCTCGACGGTCCGGGCCAGCAGCACGTAGCCGGGGCTGCTGTAGTGCCACCCGGCTCCGGGCCGGAACAGCGGCGGCAGCGCCGCGAACCGGTTGAGCAGGTCGTCCGGCTCGGCCGGCCCGTGCAGGTCGATCGCCGGGTAGTCCTCCCAGTGGCCCAGGCCGGACGTGTGGGTGAGCAGGTGGTGCAGCGTGATGCCGGACCACTGTGGCGGCGGCGTGCCGGGCAGCCGGCGTACCACCGGATCGGACAGGCTCAGCGCTCCCCGCTCGGCGAGCAGCAGCACCGCCACGGCGGCCATCTGCTTGCTGATCGAGGCGATCTGGAACCGCGTCGCCGCGGTGCAGCGCCGGCCGGACGCCTCGTCGGCGACGCCGGCCACCCGGTCCACCACGACTTCGTCGCCCCGGGTCAGCAGCAGCACGCCGCGTTCGAGTGATGGTGTCGACATCTGCGCGAGCCTAGGCACGCCACGCGCGTGCCGCAGCCCCGCGAAGCCGCACCGGGACGCCGGCCGGGCCCGCGCGTCAGCCCTTCTCCAGGTATTCGGCGCGCTCCTCGTCGACGAGCGCGGCGACCGACGCGGCCAGCGCCGGATGCCGGGCCAGATCCGGGTCGTCCTCGACCAGTTCGATCGCCTCGGCCCGCGCGTCGCGGATCAGCTCGGTGTCCCGCAGCAGCGACAGCAGCCGCAGGTGCGAGCGCCGGCCGGACTGGGTGGCGCCCAGCACGTCGCCCTCGCGGCGCTGCTCCAGGTCGAGTTCGGCGAGCTTGAAGCCGTCGGTGGTGGAGGCGACCGCGTCCAGCCGCTCCCGCGCGGACGAGCCCTCGGCCGCCTCGGTGACCAGCAGGCACAGACCGGCTGCCGAACCCCGGCCCACCCGGCCGCGCAACTGGTGCAGCTGGGAGACACCGAACCGGTCGGCGTCCAGCACGATCATCACCGTCGCGTTCGGCACGTTCACGCCGACCTCGACCACTGTGGTCGCGACCAGCACGTCCAGCTCGCCGTCGGCGAACGCGCGCATCACCGCGTCCTTCTCGTCCGCCGGCAGCCGCCCGTGCAGCACCCCGATCCGCAGGCCGTGCAGCGGCCCCTCGGCCAGCAGCGGGGCCACCTCGGTCACCGCCAGCGGCGGACGCCGGCCGTTGTCGTCCTCCCGCGGCGGCTCCTCGTCCGACACCGGCCCCTCACCGATACGCGGGCACACCACGTACGCCTGGTGGCCCTTCGTGACCTCCTCGCGCAACCGGCGCCAGGCCCGGTCGAGGAACGCCGGCTTCTCGGCGGCCGGGACCACGTGCGAGGCGATCGGCGAGCGGCCCTGCGGAAGCTGGGACAGCGTGGAGGTCTCCAGGTCGCCGTAGACGGTCATGGCCACGGTGCGCGGGATCGGGGTGGCGGTCATCACCAGCACGTGCGGCGGCTGCTCGGCCTTGGCGCGCAGCGCGTCGCGCTGCTCCACGCCGAAGCGGTGCTGCTCGTCCACCACCACCAGGCCGAGGTCGTGGAAGTCGACGCCCTCGTAGAGCAGGGCGTGCGTGCCGAGCACGATCCCGGCGCGGCCCTCGGCCACCTCGGCCAGTGCCCGGCGCCGGGCCGCCGCGCCGAGCGAACCGGTGACCAGTTCCACCCGCGTGGCGTCGTCGGCGGCGCCCAGCTCACCGGCCCGGCCGAGCGGGCCGAGCAGGTCGAGGATGCCCCGGTGGTGCTGGGCGGCGAGCACCTCGGTCGGGGCCAGCAGCGCGGCCTGCCCACCGGCGTCGACCACCTGGAGCATGGCGCGCAGCGCCACCACCGTCTTGCCGGAGCCCACCTCGCCCTGGAGCAGCCGGTGCATCGGGTGCGGCCGGGCCAGGTCGGCGGCGATCTCCCGCCCGACGACCTGCTGGCCGGAGGTCAGCTCGTACGGCAGCCGCGCGTCGAACGCGTCGAGCAGGCCGCCCGCCTTCGCCGGCCGGGCCCGTCCCGGGGACGCCGCCGCCCGCTGCTTGCGCTGCACCAGCGTGAGCTGCACGGCGAACGCCTCGTCCCACTTCAGCCTGCGGCGGGCCCGGTAGAGCGCCTCCTTGCTGGTCGGACGGTGGATCTCATGCAGCGCGGTGCCGATGTCGACGAGGTTGCGGGTGGCCCGCACGGTGGCCGGCAGCGGGTCCTCCGGCGGGGTGAACGTGTCGAGCACGACGCGGACGCAGCGGGCGATCACCCAGGTCGGCACCGCCGCCGCGGCCGGGTAGACCGGGATCAGCGCCCCGGCGAACTCCTCGACCTCTTCGTTCGCCGCCGCCTCGCCTTCGCCGCCCTCGCCGAGCAGGACGTACTCCGGGCCGTTGAGCTGCCGCTTGCCCCGGAACTCGGTCACCTTGCCCGCGAACAGCCCCCACCGGCCGGGCCGCAGCTCCCGCTCGCGCCACGCCTGGTTGCCGAAGAACGTGCAGGTGAGCACGCCGCCGGAGCCGTCGCCGACGGTCACCTCCAGCAGGTTGCCGCGCCGCTGGCGCATCGGGCGCACCGCGGTGCGCTGCACCTGGGCGAGCACCGTGACCTGCTCCCCCACGTCGAGCGAGCGGATGTCGGTGTGCTCGCCGCGCTCGTCGTACCGGCGCGGGAAGTGGTAGATCAGGTCGCCCGCGGTGTGCAGGTCGAGATGCCCGGCCAGCGCCTTCGCGGTGCGCTCACCGACCAGCTTCTTCAGCGGCGTGTCCACAGTGGCCGCTTCACCAGTCATTCGACCCCCACCAGGAGCGGATAGTGCGGCTGCCCGCCCTCGTACGCCTGCACCTCGACGAACGGCCAGGCCCCCTCGACGTGCGCGCGGACCCGGTCGGCCAGCCCGGCCGGCGCATCGGCGCCGCAGAGCAGTGTGACCAGCTCACCGCCACCGCCGAGCATCCGGTCCACCACTGCGGTGCAGGTGTCGACCAGATCCTGCCCGATCAGGTGCACCTCGCCCTCGACCAGGGCCAGCACGTCACCCGGGCGGGCCGGGCCGGCGACGGTCAGCGCCTCCCGGGCGGCGTGGCAGACCTCCGCGTACCGGCAGGCGCCGGCCGCCTCGGCCATCGCGATCACGTCGTCCTCGAACCGCCGCTTCGGATCGCGGACGGCGAGCGCCGCGAGCGCCTGCACCGGCGAGCGGGTGGGCACCACGCTCACCTTGATGCCGAGGCCGTGCGCCTCCTTGGCCGCCGCGCTCGCCACCGACTGGGTGTTCGGGTCGTTCGGCAGCACCACCACCCGGGCGGCGCCGGTGGCCCGGATCGCGTCGAGCAGCTCACCGGTGGACGGGTTGGCGGGCACCACCACGGCGCCCTCGGCGGCGAACAGCTCCGCGATGCCCGCGCCGGTGGCGACCACCACGGCGGCCCGCCCCTCCGGCAGCGGCACCTGCGGCCCCGGCGCCGGGGCGGTCTGGTCGGCGAAGCGGCTCACGCTGATCCGGTGCGGGCGGCCGGCGACCACGCCCGCCTCGACCGCCGCCCCGATGTCGTTGACGTGCACGTGCACGTTCCAGGTGCCGGCGCCGTCGCCGACGATCGCGAGGGAGTCGCCGAGCGCGTCCAGCTCGGCGCGCAGCCGGGTCACCGCCTCGTCGCCTGCGTCGAGCAGGTACTGCACCTCGTAGGCGTACGCGTCGGAGCCGCTCTCCCGCACGGCGGTGACCGGCGCGCGGCGGGCGGGCGGCGCGGGCGGCGCGGGCGG
>NZ_JBXUOV010000145.1:0-14419 GCF_057196585.1 Micromonospora sp. ATLC20 | reverse complement strand
CCCCCAGGCCGGCGGTCGCCGCGGCGGCGGCCGGCCGGCCGGCCGGCACGAGCAGGGCCGCACCGACGACGGCCTCGACGACCGCAACCGCCCGCACCAGCGAGAGGGCCGTGCCGCGACGCACCGGCAGGAGCGACATGAAGAGCTGGCGAGCATGCCTGGGCGCGGCCAGCTTGCCGAGGCCGGAGCAGACGAGGACCGCCGAGACCACGCAGATCGACATGGTGGCGAGGAGTTCGGCGGCACTCACGGGCGCGACCTGTCATGTGCGGAGCAGAATTCGACACGCATGAGGACACCCCTGTGAGTCGCGTCGACAGCGCTCCCATACGGAGGAAGACGTGAACGCCTGTCGATGTATAGCTGGATCTTCGTGGAACTTCCGCACCGCGTCAAGAGACCGTCACGGAATGTGGCACTCCGGCCCGACCCTGGCGCCACACCCCGCACCGCCGTCCGCCACGCCACCTGCCACCTGCGCGGGCTCCGCGAGGAGCCGCACCCACGGGGCGGGCGTGTCGCCGACGTTGCGGAATTGTTACCGCCTCCAACAAACTTCTGACCTCGACAGTCTTGCGACTGATGGAGGGCGGGGAATACGTTGCCGGACACAACAAAACATCACCACTCCCCCACCTCCGAAAGGACCCTGCACATGCGCAAGGGCTTCCTCACCTTCGCGGCCGTCGGTCTCCTCGCGACCGGCAGCATGGCCGCCTGCGGTGACAACGGCGGTTCTTCCGACGAGGCCGGCGGCGGCTCCAACGCCAAGAAGCCGAAGATCGGCGTGATCCTGCCGGACAGCAAGTCCTCCGCCCGCTGGGAGGGCGCGGACCGCAAGTACCTCAAGGCGGCGTTCGACGCGGCCGGCGTCGAGTCCGACATCCAGAACGCGCAGAACGACAAGACCGCGTTCCAGACCATCGCCGACCAGATGATCACCAACGGCGTCAACGTCCTGATGATCGTCAACCTGGACTCCGGCACCGGCAAGGCCGTGCTCGACAAGGCCAAGTCGCAGGGCGTGGCGACCATCGACTACGACCGGCTGACCCTGGGCGGCTCCGCCCAGTACTACGTCAGCTTCGACAACGAGGCGGTCGGCAAGCTCCAGGGCGAGGGCCTGAGCAAGTGCCTGACCGACAAGGGCGTCAAGAACCCGTCGATCGCGTACCTCAACGGCTCGCCGACCGACAACAACGCCACCCTGTTCAAGAACGGGTACGACTCGGTGCTCAAGCCGAAGTTCGACTCGAAGGAGTACACCAAGGTCGCCGACGACCCGGTACCGGCGTGGGACAACGCGCAGGCCGCCACGATCTTCGAGCAGCAGATGACCAAGGCCGGCGGCAAGATCGACGGCGTGCTCGCCGCCAACGACGGTCTCGGCAACGCGGCCATCTCGGTGCTGAAAAAGAACAAGCTCAACGGCAAGGTCCCGGTGACCGGTCAGGACGCCACCAAGGAGGGCCTGCAGAACATCCTCGCCGGTGACCAGTGCATGACCGTCTACAAGGCGGTCAAGAAGGAGGCGGACGCTGCCGCCGAGCTGGCCATCGCGCTCGCCAAGGGCGAGAAGAAGGACACCGGCCAGACGGTCAAGGACCCGGAGGGCAACCGGGACGTGCCGGCCGTGCTGCTGGAGCCCAAGGCCATCTACAAGGACAACGTCAAGGACGTGGTGGCCGACGGCTACGTCACCAAGGAAGAGCTCTGCACCGGTGCCTTCGCGAAGCTCTGCACCGACGCCGGCGTGAGCTGACCCACCCGCCTCAGGCGGCGCCGGACGGGATCCGAGACCTCCCTCCGCCCAAAGGAGAACCCCGTGTCCGCAACCCCCCTGCTGGAGCTACGCGGGATCGACAAGAGCTTCGGTCCCGTCCAGGTGCTGCGTGACGTCGCCTTCGCCGCGCACCCCGGCGAGGTGACCGCGCTCGTCGGTGACAACGGCGCCGGCAAGTCGACCCTGGTCAAGTGCATCAGCGGCATCCACCCCACCGACGCCGGCGAGTTCCTCTTCGACGGCCGGCCGGTGACCATCAACAGCCCCCGGGACGCCGCCGCGCTCGGGATCGAGGTCGTCTACCAGGACCTCGCGCTCTGCGACAACCTCGACATCGTCCAGAACATGTTCCTCGGCCGGGAGAAGCGCAGCGGCATCGTGCTCGACGAGCCGACCATGGAGCAGATGGCCGCCGAGACGCTCGCCGGGCTGAGCGTGCGCACCGTGAAGTCGCTGCGCCAGCACGTGGCAAGCCTCTCCGGCGGCCAGCGGCAGACAGTCGCCATCGCCAAGGCGGTGCTGTGGAACAGCCGGCTGGTCATCCTGGACGAGCCGACCGCCGCGCTCGGCGTCGCGCAGACCGCCCAGGTGCTGGAACTGGTGCGCCGGCTGGCCGACAACGGCCTGGCCGTGGTGCTCATCTCGCACAACATGAACGACGTCTTCGCCGTCTCCGACCGGATCGCCGCGCTCTACCTCGGCCAGATGGTCGCCCAGGTGAAGACCACAGACATCACCCACTCGCAGGTGGTCGAGCTGATCACCGCCGGCCGCTCCGGCAGCCTCGGCCTCACCGGCGAGCCGGGCGGCAACGGCGCCGCGCCCGCCGACACCACCCCAGGAGCCGTCCGATGACCGCCATCGTCGTGAAGAAGGAAGGCCCGGCCGGCGTCGCGCCGACACCGACCCTGAACAGCCACGTGAACAACTACTGGCGCCGGGTACGCGGCGGCGACATCGGCGCGCTCCCCGCTGTGGTGATGCTCGTGGCGCTGGCGGTGGGCTTCTCGATCGCCCGCCCGTCGTTCTTCACCGCCGGCAACCTGGCGAACCTGTTCACCCAGGGCGCGGCGGTCACGCTCATCGCCATGGGCCTGGTCTTCGTCCTGCTGCTCGGCGAGATCGACCTCTCCGCCGGCTTCGCCAGCGGCGTCTGTGCCGCGATCCTGGCCAACGTCGTGACAGTGCTCGGCTACCCCTGGTACGTGGCGGTGCTCGCCGCCGTCGTCACCGGTGTGGTGATCGGCACCGTGCTGGGCCTGCTGGTCGCCAAGGTCGGCATCCCGTCCTTCGTGGTCACGCTCGCCGGGTTCCTCGCCTTCCAGGGTGTCGTGCTGACGCTGATGGACGAGGGCGCCAACATCGCGATCCGCGACGACGTGCTCGTCGCGATCGCCAACCGCAACCTCTCCCCCGCGCTGGGCTGGGCGCTCGCCGCGGTGGCCGTCGCCGGGTACGCGGCGGTGCAGTTGCTCCGGTACCGCAACCGGGCCGCCCGTGGCCTGCTCACCGACCCGCTCACGGTGGTCGGCGCGCGGATCGCCGGCCTGGCCGTGATCCTCGGCGTGGCGGTCTACGTGCTCAACCTGGAGCGCAGCCGCAACGTGCTGATCACCTCGCTCAAGGGCGTGCCGATCGTGGTGCCGATCATCGCGGTGCTGCTGATCGTCTGGACGTTCGTGCTCCAGCGCACCAGCTACGGACGGCACATCTACGCGGTCGGCGGCAACGCCGAGGCGGCCCGCCGGGCCGGCATCAACGTCGACCGCATCCGTATCTCCGTCTTCGTCATCTGCTCCTCGATGGCCGCCATCGGTGGCATCGTGGCCGCCAGCAGGGGCAACTCGGTCGACCCCAACACCGGTGGCAGTAACGTACTGCTCTACGCCGTCGGCGCGGCGGTGATCGGCGGCACCAGCCTCTTCGGTGGCAAGGGCCGCATCCTCGACGCCGTGCTCGGTGGCGCGGTGGTAGCGGTCATCGACAACGGTATGGGACTGATGGGATACAGCTCGGGCGTGAAGTACGTGGTCACCGGTGTGGTGCTGCTCGCCGCGGCGACCATCGACGCGCTGTCGCGTCGGCGGGCCGCCGCCACCGGCAACCGCTGAGCAGGGGTACGGAAACACCATGGCAGTGGCAATGCGCGCGGGCCCCAGTCAGGACGAGATCCGTCGGCAGAACCTGGGCGCATTGCTCCGCTACGTACACGTTCACGGCGCCACCACCCGGGCCGAGCTGACCACCGCGCTCGGCCTCAACCGCAGCACCATCGGCGCGCTGACCGCGGACCTGGCCGGCGCCGGTCTGGTCAGCGAGGGGACGCCGAAGGAGACCGGCCGGGCCGGACGACCGTCACTCGTCGTCCGGCCCGAGTCGGAACGGGTCTACGCGTACGCGTACAGCGTCGAGGTGGACCGGCTGCGGGCCGCGCGGGTCGGGCTCGGCGGTGAGGTGCTCGACCGCCGGGAGATGGACCGGCCGCGCAACCTGGTCGCCGGGGAGGCCGCCCCGCTGCTCGCGGGCGCGGTCAAGGAGATGCACCAGTCGGTGCCGGCGGACGCGGTCTGCGTGGGCGCCGGGCTGGCGGTGTGCGGCATGGTCCGCCGGGAGGACGGTCTGGTCCGGCTCAGCCCCACAACCGGCTGGGTGGACGAGCCGATCGGCGCGGCGCTCGCCGTCGAGCTGGGGATAGACGTACCGATCACGGTGGGCAACGTGGCCGACGTGGCCGCGTACGCCGAGCACGCCCGGGGCGCGGCGGTCGGCTGCGACAACGTCATCTACATCTACGGCGACGTCGGTGTGGGCGCGGGCATCATCGCCGGAGGGCGGCGGCTGAGAGGCCACGGCGGCTACGGCGGCGAGGTCGGCCACATGGTGGTGGTCCGCGACGGGGTGCGCTGCGACTGCGGCCGGCGCGGCTGCTGGGAGACCGAGATCGGCGAGCACGGGCTGCTGCGCGCCGCCGGCCGGTCCGAGGCACGTGGCCGGGACGCGCTGCTCGCCGTCTTCGACGCCGCCGACCGCGGTGACGCCCGCGCCCAGACCGCGGTACGGCAGGCCGGCGACTGGCTCGGCTTCGGCGTCGCGAATCTGGTGAACATCTTCAACCCGGAGATGGTCATCTTCGGCGGCACCATGCGCGACCTCTACCTGGCCTCCGCCGCGCAGGTACGCAGCCGGCTCAACTCCAACGGGCTGCCCGCGTGCCTGGAGCACGTGCGGCTGCGTACCCCGAAGCTCGGTGACGACGCGGCGCTGATCGGCGCCGCGGAGCTGGCGTTCGAACGACTCCTCGCCGACCCGCTGAACTGATCGGCCCGCCGATCCGTACCAGTGTGCGGACGGGCGGCCGGCTTGCGCGGCCGTCCACGACCCCGCGTACCGGTCCGGACCGAGGAGGCACCGCAACCATGGCATCGCTGGAATCCGCACGCCGCAAGCTGGCGCACCGGGTGGTACTGCTGCTCGCCGCGCTGGGCGCGGGGATCGGCGTCGTTCCCGGGACGGCGCAGGCCGCACCCAACCCCGGCGTGCAGATGAACGCCGCCGACATGACGCTGCTCAACGGCGTACGGCTGGCCGGGCTGTGGGAGATGCCGGCCGGGCAGATGGCGGCCGAGAAGGGCCAGTCCGCCCGGGTACGCGAGGTCGGCGCGGAGATCGCCAAGCAGCACGCGGAGCTGGACCAGCTGGTGGTCGAGGCGGCCAACAAGCTCGGAGCCACCCTGCCGACCGATCCGACGGCCGAGCAGAAGGGGTGGCTGACCGAGATGCAGAACGCCACCGGCGCCCGGTTCGACCAGATCTTCGTCACCCGGCTGCGGGTCGCCCACGGCAAGATCTTCCCGGTGATCGGCGCGGTCCGGGCCAGCACCCGCGACCCGATCGTGCGCAAGCTGGCCGAGGACGCCAACACGTTCGTCAACGACCACATGACCATGCTGGAGAGCACCGGGCTGGTGCGCTGGCAGCAGTTGCCGCCGGCCGCGCTGCCGCCCGCGCAGAGCGACTCGCTCGTCGCCGCCGCCCAGGCCAACGTGGGCAGCGGCGGTGGACTCCAGGTGGGCACCGGTGTGGTGTGGGCGGTGTTCCTGATCGCGCTCGGCACCGGCGGGTACGCGACCTGGCGGCTGACCCGCCGGTCCTAGCGAAGCAGCGGCGTCAGCGGTCGACCTGGGTGAAGTCCCAGCTGTGCGGCGGGCGGGCGATCAGGCGTGCCGGCGGTTCGGGCAGTTCCCGGGGGTTGTTCCGCCACTTGGAGATGACCACGAGCCGGTGGTCGGTGGAGGAGAACACCTCGCTGGAGACATGCATCGGGTCGTGCTCGAACTCGGGCAGCGCGGTCTCGCAGACCCAGGTGATCAGGTCGGCGAAGCCGTACGGCTCGGCCTTCGCCTCCCAGATCCGGACGATCATGTCGGTCTCCTCCCCGCTCACACGCTGACCACTGTCAGCGGCATCGCCGAGTCGGCCGGCAGGTCCAGCCGGCTCGGCGCGACGCCCGCGGCCACCAGGTGGGAGCCGAGCGCGGCCACCATCGCGCCGTTGTCCGTGCAGAGCTTCGGCCGGGGCGTACGCACCCGGATGCCGTGCCTGCCGGCCCGCTGCTCGGCCATCGCCCGCAGCCGGGAGTTGGCCGCCACACCGCCGCCGATGACAAGCGTGTCGATGCCGCTGGTGCGGCAGGCGTCGATCGCCTTGCCGACCAGCACGTCGCAGACCGCCTCCTGAAAGGACGCGGCCACATCGGCGACCGGCACCGGCTCACCGGCCCGCTGCCGTGACTCCACCCAGCGGGCCACAGCCGTCTTCAGGCCGGAGAAGGAGAAGTCGTACCGGTGCCCGACCAGGTCCTTCGCGGCGGTCAGCCCGCGCGGGAAGGCGATCGACGCCGGGTCACCGGCGCGCGCCTCGCGGTCGATGTACGGCCCGCCGGGGAACGGCAGCCCGAGCAGCCGGGCCACCTTGTCGAACGCCTCGCCGGCCGCGTCGTCGATGGTGGCGCCGAGCGGTACGACGTCGCGTGCGAGGTCGTCGACGCGCAGCAGCGAGGAGTGCCCGCCGGAGACCAGCAGCGCGATGGCGGGCTCGGGCAGCGGGCCGTGTTCGAGCGTGTCCACAGCGACGTGCGCGGCGAGGTGGTTCACGCCGTACACCGGCTTCTCCGCCGCCACCGCGTACCCCTTGGCGGCGGCGACCCCGACGAGCAGCGCGCCGGCCAGGCCCGGCCCGGAGGTCACGGCGATGGCGTCGATGTCGGCGAGGGTGACGCCCGCCTCGCGCAGCGCCCGGTCCATGGTCGGCACGATGGCCTCCAGGTGGGCGCGGCTGGCCACCTCGGGCACCACACCGCCGAACCGGGCGTGCTCCTCGACGCTGGAGGCGAGCGCGTCGGCGAGCAGCGTGTGCCCGCGCACGATGCCCACGCCGGTCTCGTCGCAGGAGGTCTCGATGCCGAGGATCAGGGGTTCGTCAGCCATGCGCGTCAGTCCTCGTTGCGCTGCATGACCAGCGCGTCGGTGTTGCTCGGTTGGTAGTAGCCGCGCCGTACGCCGATCGGCTCGAACCCGTAGGTGGCGTAGAGCCGTTGCGCGGGCGCGTTGTCCGCGGCGACCTCCAGCAGCGTGCTGCGGGCGCCGCGCCGGGCCGCCTCGGCGAGCAGCGCCTCCAGCAGCAGCCGGCCGATCCCCCGGCGGTGGGCGTCCCGGCGCACCGCGACGTTCTGCACCCACGCCTCGTCGGGCGGGGACACGGCCAGCCCGGCGTAGCCGAGCACGGCGCCGTCGTCGTCGGTGGCGACCAGGTAGAAGTGCCCGTTGGCGAGTTCGTTCCAGAACATCGCCGCCGACCACTGCTCGGCGCCGAAGAGGTCCGCCTCGATGGGCAGCACCTGGTCGATGTGCCACCAGCGGAACCGGCCCAGCCTCATGGCAGGACCGGCTTGTGGCCGGTGGCCGCGACCGCGTCCGGGCGGCGCAGGTAGAGCGGGGTCAGCGTCTCGCCGGGCGCGCCCGCGCGGATCCGCGGCGCGGCGAGCCGGGCCAGCGCCAGCGGGTCCGGGTAGCGCGGCTCGTCGCGGACCGGCAGCCCCAGCACGTCCGCGTACCGGTGCGCGCCGTCGCCGACCGCGACGGTGACCGCCAGGTCGCGCGCCCGCTCGGCGACCACCGCCGGGGCCGCCACCTCCGGGCCGACCAGGCGCTGGCCGGCGCCGTCGTAGACGGCCCAGTAGATCTCCCGGCGCCGCGCGTCGCTCGCCGCCAGCACCGGCTCACCTGCGGCCGCCGGGTGGCCGAGCCCGTCCAGCGAGCAGACACCGTACGTCGGTACGCCGAGCACCTGACCCATGGCGGCGGCGGTGACCAGCCCGACGCGCAGCCCGGTGAACGGGCCCGGGCCGAGGCCGGCGACGATCGCGGCCAGGTCGGCTGGGCGCGCGCCGACATCCGCCAGCACGGCGTCGACCTGCGGCGCGAGCAGCTCGCCGTGGGCGCGGGCGTCGACTGTGCACCGGGACGCGCGGACCGCGACGCCGTCCACCGAGACCTCGGCAAGGGCCGCGGTCACCGCGGGCGTCGAGGAGTCCACCACGAGTACGAGCACGGTAAGCCAGCCTAGCCGTCCGCCCCGCCCGTGCCCGGCACGCCCTCGGCACGCCCTCGCCGCTCGCCCGGTCACGATGCGTAGCGCCCGGACTAAAGAGAAGAGGTGAGTGCCTTATGCCTCTGGGTCATAAATATGACTCAGAGGCATAACGCTCGGAAGAGGACTGCCATTCTCCGGAGATGACGGAGAGTCGCCTCGTTCGAGAGATCGCCGGCATCCTGCGGCGTGAACGCGAACAAGCAGGCCTCACCCAGCAGGCGCTGGCCGCTCGGTCCGGGCTCAGTCAGGCCGCCATCGCCCGGATCGAACGCGGCGACCGGCTGCCGAGCCTGACCACCGCGGAACGCCTGCTCGCCGCGCTCGGCCGGCAACTGCGGATCGAGGTCGAGCCGCTGGACAGTCACCTGGACGCCGCGCTGGACGAGATGGCCGGGACGGTGCTTGCCGAGCGGATCGAAGTCCTCCGGCTGGATCGGATCATGGAGGCCCTGGGCGACCTGCCGTACGTGCTGTCGGGCGGCACGGCGGCGCTGCTGCAGGGCGCGCCGCTGCCGGTGGACGCGGTCGAGATCGCGGTGCGCTGGCGGGACTCGCCGCAGTTCAGCGCGCTCCTCGATCGGATCTACGCGCAGCGCTGGAACGCCCGATGGCAGGAGTGGGGCGGCATCCACACGGAGCCCGAGGAGCCGGGCGAGCACCGTTGGCTCACCCGCTACGGCGAACTGCGGGCCCGGATGTGCGAGGAGCTGCCCGAGCCCATCGAGGTCCGCCTCGGCGAACGTACGTACCCGGTCGAGCCGCTGGTCGAGGTGGAGGTGACCGACCGGCGCACGGCCGAGCTGCTGTCCCGGTACCGCCGGCGCCTCGCCGCGGCGGGCGAGGCGCCGGACGGGTCAGCCGGCTGAGCGTTCCCAGTCGATGGTGGGCAGCCCCGCGTCGGCCAGCGCCTTGTTCGCGGCGCTGAACGGGCGGCTGCCGAGGAAACCGCGCGGGTTCATCGGGCTCGGGTGCCCGGCCTCCAGCACCACGTGCTGCGGGTTGGTCACCAGCGCCGCCTTCTTGCGCGCGTAGCCGCCCCAGAGCAGGAAGACCACGCGCTGGTCGAGCGCGTCGAGCGCCCGGATGGTGGCGTCGGTGAACTCCTCCCAGCCCTTGTTGGCGTGCGAACCGGGCGTGGCCTGCCGGACCGTCAGCACCGAGTTGAGCAGCAGGACACCCTGCGCGGCCCAGCCGTCGAGGTTGCCGCTGCGCGGCTTCGGCACGCCCAGGTCCTCGCCCAGCTCCTTGAAGACGTTGCGCAGCGACGGCGGCACCGCCACCCCCTCGCGCACGCTGAAGCTCAGCCCGTGCGCCTGGCCCGCCTTGTGGTACGGGTCCTGCCCGAGGATCAGCACCCGGGTGTCGGCCGGCCCGCACAGCCGGTAGGCGGAGAAGAGGTCCTCCAGCGGCGGGAAGACAGTGGCGGTCGCGTACTCCCGGGTGACGAACTCGGCCAGCGCCGCGGTGCGGGCCGGGTCCAGGTGGGGGGTGAGCACGGCACGCCAGGCCTCCGGCAGCAGCGCCGGCAGGTCCAGGGTGGGGGCGTCGGGCATCGGCAACCTCTCCTCGTCGGTCGCCACCTTCTTACCAGCCGCGACCGACACTCCCGGTCGGCGGCGGGGCCGGGTACTGGACGAGAAAAGTTACCGGAGCGTAACCTACTGGCAAGTTACTTACGCCACACCACCACTGCTAGCTTGCATCCACCACCATCGATGCTCGCTAGGAGTGCCCGTGAGCAGGAGAAACACCCGTCCCCGCACGCCCTCAGCCGCCCCCTCCCCCCGCCGCGCGGTCGGCCTCCGGATGCTGGCCGTCGCCGTGGCGGCAGCCACCTTCCTGGCCGGATCCGGCGCAGCCGCAGCCGCCGACGGCACCACGCCGGTGGTCTCCCGCGGCGTGACGATCCCCGCCTTCTACCACCCGCCCGCCGACCTGCCCGCCACCAACGGCACGCTGATCCGTACCGAGCCGCTGCCGCTCGGCCTGAGCATCCCCGGGCTCGACGGCCGCCCGATGCCCGGCACCGCCACCCGCCTGATGTACAGGTCCACCGACTCCAACGGCCGGGCCGTCGGCGTGACCGGCGCCTACATCGAACCGTCGGCGGCGTGGCGGGGCACCGGACCGCGCCCGCTGGTCGCCGTCGCCTCCGGCACCATGGGGCAGGGCGACCAGTGCGCGCCCTCGTTCGCACTGCAACACCCGCTCACCCTCACCGGCGACACCCTGTCCGTCGGCTACGAGGCCCTGGCGATCTACCGCCTGCTCGCCACCGGCGCCGCGGTGGTCGTCACCGACTACGTCGGGCTGGGCGCGACCGACCGGCTGCACACGTACGTCAACCGCCTCGACGAGGGACGCGCCCTGCTCGACGCGGCCCGCGCCGCCCGCACGGTGCCGGGAGCATCGGTGACCGCACAGTCCCGGGTCGGCCTGTACGGCTACAGCCAGGGTGGCGGCGCCAGCGCCGCCGCCGCCGAACTCCAGCCCACCTACGCGCCGGACGTGCCGCTCGCAGGAACCTACGTCGGCGCGCCGCCGGCCGACCTGACCGCCGTCATCGGCGGCATCGACGGCAGCGCGCTGGCCGGGGCGCTGGGCTGGTCGCTCAACGGCTTCGCCCAGTCCGACCCGGCGGTGCGGGACGTCATCGAGGCGAACATCAACGACGCCGGCCGGGCGGCGCTCGCCGACACCTCGACCATGTGCGTCGGTGACGCCATCCTCCGGTACGCGTTCACCAAGAGCAGCAGGTGGATCACCGGCGGACGGTCCCTCACCGCCGTCATCGCCGCCGCGCCCGAGGCCCAGGCCGTCCTCGACCGGCAGCGCATCGGCACGCTCAAGCCCGCCGGCCCGGTACGCGTGGCAACAGGCGTCCAGGACGACATCGTGCCCCACCGGCAGGCCCGCCAACTGGCGGTCGACTGGTGCCGCAAGGGCGCCAACGTGACCTACCAGGCCGTCAGCCTGCCCAACCTCGGCGACAAGCTCCTCACCAACCACCTGGCGCCGCTCATCACCGATCAGGGCGACGCGGTGGCCTGGCTGACCGACCGGCTCGCGGGGCGCACCGCCTACTCCAACTGCTGGACGATGCCCCTTCAGCCCTAGGACAGTTCGGCGACCCGGGCGGCCCAGTCGCCGCCGACCGGCTCCAGCGTGACCGCCCGGGTTTCGTCGTCACGGCGGTCGATGCGTACCCGCAGGTGCGCGTCGACCAGCTGCTCGACCATCCCCTCGCCCCACTCCACCACGGTGACCGCCTCGTCCACCGAGGCGTCCAGGTCGAGGTCGTCGATCTCCGCGCGCGGGTCGGCGGCCTCACCCAGGCGGTACGCGTCGGCGTGCACGAGCGTCACCCGGCCGCCCCGCGTCGGGTCGGGCCGGTGCACCCGGGCGATGACGAAGGTGGGCGAGGTGATGTCCCCGCGTACGCCGAGGCCGGCGCCGATGCCCTGGGTCAGCGCGGTCTTGCCGGCCCCGAGCGGGCCGCTGAGCAGCAGCAGGTCACCGGCGCGCAGCACACCTGCAAGCCGCCGCCCGAACTCGTGGGTGTCGTCGACCGTCTTCAGCTCCACGATCACCGTCATAGCGAATCCAGGAACCTCTCCAGCGCCGCGTTCACCTCGTCGGCGTGCTCCAGCATCACCACGTGCCCGCTGTCGTCGATCTTCACGAACTCGGCGTGCGGCAGCCGCCGGACGATCTCCTCGGAGTGCGTCACCGGCGTGATCATGTCCTTGTCCCCCACGATCACCAGCACCGGCGTGCCGGCCAGCGCCGCCAGCGCCGGGAACCGGGAGTGGGTGGCGATCGTGCGCAGGTAGCGGGTGACCGTGTCGGCCGAGGTGCGCGAGTTCATCATCTCGACGTACGACACCAGGGCCGGGCTCGGCTTCGACGTGCCGAAGCCGTACTTGCGGGTGAGCAGCCAGGCCACGTTCGAGGTCGACCGGCGCGCCCGGTCGATCACGGTGCCGCCGTACCGGGTGGCGTTGCTCATCATGTAGAGCACCGGCGAGCCGACGCGGCCGAGCAGCGCGGGCGCCACCAGCTTGGTCTCCGCCGCCAGGCCGCCCGAGGTCGCCATCAGCACGGTGCCGACCACCCGGTCACCGAACATCTCCGGGTACAGCTCGGCCAGCGCCATGATCGTCATGCCGCCCATCGAGTGCCCGACCAGCACCAGCGGACCCTCCGGGGCCACCTCGTCGAGCACCCGGCGCAGCGTGTGGCCCAGCGCGGTCAGGTCGTACTCGCCGCTCTCCAGCCGGCCGGAGCGGCCGTGCCCCGGCTGGTCGTACGCGACCACCCGGTAGTCGCCGCGCTCGGCGAGCCGCTTGCGCTGGAAGTGGAACGTGCCCATGTCCAGGCAGAACCCGTGCACCAGCACCACTGTCGGGTGCCCGGCGACCGGACGGGTCGGCTCGACCACCTCCACGTGGATGTCGGTGCCGTCCGGCATCTCCAGCCGGTACGCCTCGTCGTAGCGCTGCTCGCCGAAGATCTCGTCGGCGTACCTGTCGGTGGGGTCGTTCTTGAGCCGGCGGACCAGGACCCGCTCGCTCACCACGCCCGCCGCGAGCCCGGCGGCAGCCACACCGACGGCGGCGCCGACCAGCCCGGCGACCTTGCCGGCGGCGGTACGCGGACGCGGCAACCGGACACTCATGCGCGCTCACCGTCGTAGACGCGGGGCACGCGCACGCCGCCGAAGCGGGTCACGATCTCGTAGTTGATGGTGCCGACCGCCTCGGCCCAGTCGTCGGCGGTGGGCTCGCCGTCCGCGCCACTGCCGAACAACGTCACCACGTCGCCGGCGGCCACCTCGTCGTCGCCGCAGTCGACCACGAACTGGTCCATGCAGACGCGCCCGGAGATGGTCCGGCGCTTGCCGGCGAGGTGCACCGGGCCGGTGTTGGAGGCGTGCCGGGGCACCCCGTCGGCGTAGCCGAGCGGCACCACCGCGAGGTTGGCCTCCTGCTCGGTCAGGTAGGTGTGCCCGTACGAGACGCCGGTGCCGGCCGCGACGCGCTTGGTGAGCATCACCCGGGCGCGGGCGGTCATGGCGGGACGCAGGCCGAACTGCTCGCCCGCGACCGGCGACAGCCCGTAGACGGCGATGCCGGGCCGGACCAGGTCGAAGTGGGTGTCCGGCCGGGTCAGCGTAGCGGCCGAGTTGGCCAGGTGCCGGTAGCGCGGACGCAGCCCGGCGCGCGTCACCATCTCCAGCCCTTCGTGGAACACGGCGAGCTGGCGGTCGGTGGTGGGGTGGCCGGGCGAGTCGGCGTACACGAAGTGGCTCCACACGCCGACCACCTCGACCAGGCCGTCGGCCTGGGCCTTCGCGGCGGCCTCCAGCAGCGTCGGCCAGTCGGCGACGGTGGCGCCGCCCCGGGCCAGCCCGGTGTCGATCTTGAGGTGCAGCCGGGCCGCGCGGTCCGCCCGGCGGCTCGCCTCGATCATCTCGTCGAGCTGGGTGAGGCTGGCGCAGCCGAGGTCGACGCCGACGGTGATCCCGTCGTGCAGCGGCAGGCCGGGGTCGAGCAGCCAGGCCAGCACCGGCGCGGTGATGCCCGCCTCACGCAGCCGCAACGCCTCGTCCAGCGTGCAGACGCCTAGCTGGTCCGCCCCCGCGTCGAGCGCCGCCCGGGCGGCGGGCACCATGCCGTGGCCGTAGCCGTCGCCCTTGACCACCGCCATCAGCTCGGCGCTGGTGCCGGCCTTGAGCCGGGTCACGTTCTCCCGGATCGCGTCCAGGTCGACGCGCACCTCCGACTGCCACATGTCCTCAGCCTACTTCCGTCAGTGATCATCAGCGCCGTGAGCCGTCCGGGCGGTGCCCGTCGCCACCCGGACGTCGCCGCCCGGATCAGCCCAGCCGGGCCAGTACCGGACGCAACGCCGCCGCCACGTCGGGCGCGGTCACCGGACCGCCGCGCGCCGCCTCCCGGCCGGCCAGCCCGTGCAGGTACGCCG
>NZ_JBXUOV010000144.1:0-14531 GCF_057196585.1 Micromonospora sp. ATLC20 | reverse complement strand
GTCGTGCCCGACCCGCGCGCTGCGGCCGAGCCGGGCAGCCGTACCCCCGTCAGCGCCGTGCCCGCCGCCGGCCCGACCACCTGGAGGAACCGATGACCGTCGCCCCCGACCGCCCGCTCGCCCGTGAGATCACCGACATCCTGGTCACGCACTGCGGCCTGGACCCGGACGCCGCCGCCGGCGCGCCCGCCGCGAGCCTGGAGGAGCTGGGCATGGACTCGCTGGCGCTGCTCGAACTGTCAGCGGTGGTGGCCGACAGGTGGCGGGTGAAGATCCCCGAACAGGCCGGGCAGCTCAGCATCGCCGGCGTCGCCGACCTGGTGGCCCGCAAGGCGGACCCGCCCGGGCACACCGAGAACGCCGTGGAGATCGCCGCGCCGCTGCCGCTGGTCTGGGAGATCACCAACGACGTGGCCCGGTGGCCGGACCTGTTCACCGAGTACGCGACCGCGGAGATCCTGCACCGCGACGGCGCCACCGTGCGCTTCCGGCTCACCATGCACCCGGACTCCAACGGCGTGGCGTGGAGCTGGGTCAGCGAACGCACCGCCGACCCGGCCACCCGCGAGGTGCACGCCCGGCGCGTCGAGACCGGCCCGTTCGAGTACATGCGCATCCACTGGCGCTACGACGAGACGCCCGGCGGCACCCGGATGACCTGGACGCAGGACTTCGCGATGAAGCCCGACGCGCCCATCGACAACGCCGGCATGACCGACCGGATCAACACCAACAGCACGATCCAGCTCGCCGTGATCAAGGAGAAGATCGAGCGGGCGCACGCGGGAGGCGCGCGATGACCGACACCACCACCGCCCGGGTCTCCGTCCACGACGTACCCGCCGACCGCCGCCGGGGCGGGGAACTGCGGGTGCTGCTCGGCCCGAAGACGGTCGGCAGCACCTCCGGATTCATGGGCGTCGCCACGCTCGCGCCGGGGGAGCGGATCGCCGAGCACTACCACCCGTACAGCGAGGAGTTCCTCTACGTCGCCCGCGGCGCGATCACCGTCGACCTGGACGACACGCCGGTGCCGGTCGCCGCCGGGGAGGCGCTCTACGTGCCGAAGGACGTGCGGCACCGGCTGCGCAACACCGGCGACGAGCCCGCCGAGGTGGTGTTCCACCTCGGACCGCTCGCCCCCCGCCCGGAACTCGGCCACGTCGACACCGAGAGCGCCGCACCGCCGCCACGGGAGCCGTCGTGACCGGCCGCCGTACCGTGGTCACCGGCATCGGCGTCGTCGCACCCGGCGGAGCCACCCGGGACCGCTTCTGGAAGACGATCACCGAGGGACGTACCGCGACCCGACGGATCAGCTTCTTCGACCCGTCGCCGTTCCGGTCGCAGATCGCCGCCGAGTGCGACTTCGACCCGGACGCCGCCGGGATCACGCTCGCCGAACGGCAGCGCGCCGACCGGTACGTGCAGTTCGCGCTCGCCTGCTCCGCCGAGGCGCTCGCGGACAGCGGCCTCGCCCTCAGCGACGCGCAACGGGAACGCGCCGGGGTGGTGCTCGGCACCGCCGTCGGCGGGACCATGGCGCTGGAACAGGAGTACGTGCGGGTCAGCGACTCCGGCCGGCAGTGGCTGGTCGACCACGCGCTCGGCGGGCCGTACCTCTATCAGGCGCTGGTGCCCAGCAGCCTGGCCGCCGACGTGGCCTGCCGGCACGGCCTGCACGGCCCGGCGCAGGTGATCTCCACCGGTTGCACCTCCGGCATCGACGCCATCGGGTACGCCCACCAGCTCGTCGCCGACGGCGAGGCCGACGTGGTGCTCGCGGGTGCCGCCGACTCACCGATCTCCCCGGTCACCGTCGCCTCGTTCGACGCGATCGGCGCGACCAGCCCGGACAACGACGACCCGGAGCACGCCTCCCGGCCGTTCGACGCCGACCGGCACGGGTTCGTCCTCGCCGAGGGGGCGGCGGTCCTGGTGCTGGAGGAGGCCGAGCACGCCCGCCGCCGGGGCGCGCACGTCTACTGCGAGGTCGCCGGGTACGCCAGCCGCAGCAACGGTTTCCACATGACCGGGCTGCGCCCGGACGGCGCGGAGATGGCGGTGGCGATCAGCGACGCCCTGCGGCAGGCCCGGCTCGCCCCGACGGCCGTGTCGTACGTCAGCGCGCACGGCTCCGGCACCCGGCAGAACGACAGGCACGAGACGGCCGCGTTCAAGCGGGCGCTGGGGGAGACGGCGTACCGGGTGCCGATCAGCTCGATCAAGTCGATGGTCGGTCACTCGCTGGGCGCCATCGGCTCGATCGAGATGGCCGCCTGCGCGCTCGCCATCGAGTACGGCGTGGTCCCGCCGACGGCGAACTGGACCACCCGCGACCCGGAGTGCGATCTGGACTACGTGCCGAACGAGGCCCGGGAGGTGCCGGTGGACGTGGCGTTGTCGGTGGGCAGCGGGTTCGGCGGCTTCCAGTCGGCGATGGTGTTCCGCCGGCTGGCGGTGACACCGTGAGCGCGAGGAGTGAGCCGGGTTTGCGAGCCCCGCAGTCGCGAACAAGGACGGCACCATGACCGCGCGGGCCGTGGTGACGGGCATCGGCGTGGTCGCGCCCAGCGGGATCGGCGCCGAGGCGCACTGGGCCACGGTGCTCGCCGGCACCCGGCGCACCGGGCCGATCACGCTGTTCGACCCGGAGCGCTACCCGACCCGGGTGGCCGGGGAGGTGGCCGGCTTCGACCCGGCCGGGTTCAGCGACACCCGGCAGCGGGTGCAGACCGACAGGTGGACCCACCTCGGCTTCGCCGCCACCAAGCTGGCGCTCGCCGACGCCGGACTGCCCGAGGTGTCGCCCGACCCTTACCAGTGGGCGGTCACGCTCGCCAGTTCCTCCGGCGGCAACCTGTTCGGGCAGCGGGAACTGCAACGGCTCTGGGGCGGGCCGAGCCGCACCGTCGGGGCGTACCAGTCGATCGCCTGGTTCTACGCCGCGAGCGTGGGGCAGCTGTCGATCCGTCACCAGTTCAAGGGGCCGTCCGGGGTGACCGTGTCCGAGTCGGCCGGCGGGCTGGACAGCCTGGCGCACGCGGTGCGCACCATCCGCCGGGGCACACCAGTGGTGATCGCCGGGGCGACCGAGTGCCCGCTGAGCCCGTACGCGCTGGCCTGCCAGCTCCGCTCCGGCCTGCTCAGCGACGTGTCCGACCCGGAGCGGGCGTACCGGCCGTTCGACGTCGCGGCCAGCGGGTACGTGCCGGCCGAGGGCGGCGCGGTCTTCGTGGTGGAGGAACTCGGCCACGCGCTGGCCCGGGGCGCCCGCGTCTACGGGGAGATCACCGGCTGGGCCGCCACCCACGACGCCGCGCCCACCGACCCGGCCACCGGACCCGACCCGGCCCACTACGCCCGCGCGCTGCGGCTGGCACTGGAGCGCGCCGGGGTACGCCCGCACGACGTGGACGTGATCTGGCCGGACGCGCTCGGGGTGCCCGCGTACGACCGGGCCGAGGCGGCGGCGCTGCGTACCGTGTTCGGCGACCGGACCCCGCCGGTGACCACGCAGAAGCCGCTGACCGGCCGGGCCCACCAGGGCGGGTCCGCGCTGGACGCGGCCACCGCGCTGCTGGCGTTCCGCCGTGGGATGCTGCCCGCCTCGGCCGGCCCGGACGAGCCGGCGCCCGGCTGCGAGCTGACGTTCCTGCGGCAGCCCCGCCCGCCGCGCAGCCGGATCGCGCTGGTCGGCGCGCGCGGTTTCGACGGATTCAACAGCGCGCTGGTGCTGCGCGGCGCCGCGCCCCCACCGGCCGGCGAACGCTGACCGTCACGACGGCCGGGCCAGGTAAGCGGTCTTGGCGTCGCCGGAGAACCCACAGGCCAGATAGAAGGCGTGGGTCGCGGGCGAGCGCGACCCGGTCATGAGCATCGCCTTGTAGCAGCCCGCGTCCCAGGCGGCCCGCAGCGTGCCGGCCATGATCTGCCTGCCCAGGCCGGTGCCGCGCCGCGACTCGTCGACCACCACGTTCTCGATCACCGCGTACGGCGACGCCGACCGGCTCAGGTTGGGGATGACGTTGAGGTACGTGGTGGCGACGACCGCGCCGTCCAGGTCGAGCACGAACAGGTGCAGCCCCTCGGTGGCCAGGATCCGCGCGAAGGCCCGTTCGTCGGAGCCGTCGCTCAGGTGCGGGTCGTCCGGGTTCAGCTGCCGGTAGAGGCGGATGAGCTGCGGGAAGTCCTCGGGCCGGGCGGTACGGAACATACCGGGAGCGTAGTCGCCGGCCGTCCGCGTGGGAGCCCGCGCGCACAGCATCCGGCGGCCGGCGGACTACCTTGCCGGCGTGGCCTCGATCCTGCCTGTCCGATCGAGCCTGAGCAATCCACCCAGCCGCTGTTTTGGATCTAGCCATTTGCATCTGGCGATGCGGAAGAGGGCCGTCGTAGGGTTCCGCCATACCCCGAACGACGTACCCGCTGGGCGGATCCGCCCAGTTCCTCAGTGGAACGGTGGCTGGTCGTGACTGCACATCCCGTGGCGGAAGATCCTGCCTCGACGACGGTGAACTGGGTGGACGACATCCTGTTCACCGGCCGCGACACCGACGTCTGCCTGCGCCTGCCCGAACCGGTCGACAAGGGCACGCTGCGCCGGCTCGTCGGCGAGGCGCAGGACCGGCTCGCCGGGGCCGGGCTGCGCGCCGGAGGCGCCGCCGCGCTGCGCCTGCCGCCCTCGCTGGCGTACGTGGCGCACCTGCTCGCCACCTGGCGTACCGGCGCCCAGGCGGTGCTGCTCGACCACCGGCTCACCGACCACGAGGTCGACCAGGCGCTGCGCCGGCTCAGCCCGCAGGTGGTGGTCGCACCGGTCCGCTCCGGCGGCGGCGCGCTGCGGATCTTCGTCGACGTCACCGCCGGGGTCACCGCGTACTCCGACCGCCCGGCGGGCAGCCCGCACGCGGTGATCCAGCTCAGCTCCGGCTCCACCGGGCCGTCCAAGGTGATCGGCCGTACCGCCGCCGACCTGATCGGCGAGGTGCACCGCTACACCCGCATCGACGGCGTCGCGCTGCCCGGTGAGCGGATCATCCTGCTGCCCAGCATGGTGCACGTGCTCGGCCTGGTCGGCGGCCTGCTCTACGGGCTGCACGCCGGCGTCGAACTGTGCCCGCCGGAACGGCTCAGCGGCGACGCGATCCTCGCCGCCGTCGCCGCCCAGGACACCCCGGCCACGGTGCTCGGCGTCCCGTTCCACATCGGTCTGCTCGCCTCCACCACACCGGCCGGGCCGCTGCCGCAGCTCAAGCGCATGACCACCGGCGGCGAGCTGGTGTCCGCCGCCGTGGCGAACGCGTTCACCGACCGCTACGGCGTGCCGCTGGGCAACATGTACGGGATGACCGAGGTCGGCGTCATCGGCACCGACCTGTACGGGCGGCACCGTCCCGCCATCGCGCCCGCCCCCGGCATCGAGGTGCGGGAGCGCGACGGCGAGCTGTGGGTGAGCTGCCCGGACAACCCGTACGTCGGACTGGCCGACCCGACCCGGTGGGCCGACGGCTGGCTGCACACCCGCGACGCCGGCGTGGTCGACCCGGGCACCGGTCTGGTCACCATCAAGGGCCGGCTGGACTCGCAGGTGTCGGTGGGCGGCCTGAAGGTCGACCTGACCGAGGTGGAGGCCACGATCGCCGGGCTGCCCGGCGTCGTCGCCGCGGTGGTGGTCTGGGACGACGGCATCACCGCGTACGTCCAGACCGACGGCTCACTGACCGAGGACACGCTGGACAAGCTGATCGCCGAGCGGCTGGCCGGCTTCAAGCGGCCCCGCACCCTGCGGCTGCTCGACCAGATGCCCCGCACCACCACCGGGAAGCTGGTCCGGTCCGTGCCGGCGCTGCGGGACGCGGCGTCGTGACCGGCCCGCTGTACGAGCCGCACACCCACCGGACGCCCGCCGGGCGTCCCGTGCACCCCGATTCCCGCCCCGGACCGGCCGGGCAACGCGCCACCCGCGCGCCCGACCCCGCCGGTTCCCACGCACACGGTGTCCCGACCGGGCACCGTCAGCCGGTACACGGAGAAGAGGTCTGAACCCATGCGAGACGAGGTCCGCACCTTCGTCGTCGAACAGCTCGCCGACATGAACTACGACGTGGAGGAGCTCGACGACGACACCACGCTCGGCCCCTCCGGCATCGACCTGGAGTCGCTGGCCCTGGCCGACCTGGCGGTCCGCGTCGAGGACCGGTACGGCCTGAAGTTCGCCGACGACGAGTCGGAGAAGATGGCGCTGATGACGGTCGGCGAGTTCACCACGATGGTCGCCGACCGGGTGGCCGCGAACAGCGACAAGTCCTGATGTCCGGTCAGCCCGACCTGGGGCGAGCTGACCTGGTGAGCATGCTCGCCGAACTGACCGCGAAACCCGCCGACCAGGTGCCGGACCGGCTCGGCTCGATGGAGCTGGCCTGGCTCGTGCACATGGTCGAGCAGCGCTACGACCGCCGGCTGGACCTGAGCGACGACGAACTCGCCGGCATCCGCACCGTCGACGACGCGCTCGCGGTGTTCCGTGGCTCGCTGACCGCTCCCGCAGATGGCTGAGCGGGAGACCGTACGGATCACCGGCACGTACGCGCTCAGCGCCCTCGGCAGGGGCGCCGACGCGCTGCTGGCCGGGGTGCTCACCGGCACCCCGGCGTTCGCGCCGGTGCGCCGTTTCGACACCTCCGGCCGCCGGGTGACGGTGGCGGCCACAGTGCCGGGCGTCGGCACGCTCGCCGGCGAGCTGGCCGACGCGATCGACACCGCCGTCCGGACCGCCGGACTGGACCGGGCCGGGCGGGCGGAGTCGGCCCTGTTCCTGGCCACCCACGGCGGGCCGTACTCGCTGCCCGTACCGGCGGGGTGGGTCGAGCCGACGGTGCCGGCACTGGCCGGTCACCTGGCCGCGCGGTGCGGCCTGGGCGGGCGGACCCGGATCTACACCACCGCCTGCGTGTCGGCGAGCAGCGCGGTCGCCGACGCGGCGGCGCTGATCCGCCGGGGCGACCTGGAACGGGTCGTGGTCGCGGCCGGTTACCTGGTCGAACCGGACCAGTACGCGCTGTTCGACGCCGGGCGGGCGCTCGCCGCCGACGGCGCGGTACGCCCGTTCAGCGCCGGCCGCAAGGGCCTGCTGCTGGGCGACGGGGTGGCCGCCGTGGTGCTGGAGTCGGCCTCCGCTGCCGCCCGGCGCGGTGCCGAGACGCTGGCGAGCGTGGCCGGGTGGGGCCGGGCGGGGGACGCGTACCACCCGTGCCAGCCGCACCCGGACGGGCTCGGGCTGGCCCGGGCGGTCGAGGCGGCGCTGCGCCGCAGCGGGCTGCCACCGGACGCGATCGGCTACGTCAACGCCAACGCCACCGGCACCCCGTTCAGCGACGCCTCCGAGGCGGCGGCGCTGGTCCGGGTGTTCGGCGAGGACGCCGGGCGGCTGCCGGTCAGCTCCACGAAGTCGGTGCACGGGCACGCGCTGGAGGCGTCCGGGCTGCTGGAACTGCTGGTCACCGTGCTGGCCCTGCGGCACGGCAAGCTGCCGGTCACCGCCGGCTGGCTCGGCCCCGACCCGCAGTGCCCGCTGGACGTCATCCGCGACGCCCCGCGCCCCGCGCGCACCGCGCACGCCCTGACCCTCAACGCCGCCTTCGGCGGCGCCAACACCGCACTCCTGGTGAGCGCCTCATGACCGCCTCCGTGCCTAGCCCTCCGCGATCTTGCACTTCCGGCCCCGGCGAAACGGGCACAACGCCCGCCGAGGGGGCACCAACCGCAAGATCGCGCGCAGGGGTGGTGGTGCTCGCGGAGGCGCGGTGGCCCGAGGACGGGGATGAGGGTGCGGGGCCTGCCGGGGTGGCGGGGTTCGTGCACTCGCCGTTCGCGCCGCTGGTGGCGGCGGTGGCGCAGCGGTGCCTCGCGCGGCGGTACGGCGACGGGCCGCTGCCGCCGGGCAACCGCACCGCCGTGGTGCTGGTCAGCGCCGGTGGGGACACCGCCGGGGCGGCGCACGTCCGCGCCACTGTGGACGCGGGCGGGCGGATCGGGCCGCTGTTCTTCTTCCAGTCGGTGCCGAACAGCGTGGCCGGGCACGTCGCGGCGCGCTGGGGACTGGACGGCCCGGTGGTGTGCCTGAGCCCGACCGGCGACCCTCGGGCCGACGGGGAGGCGGAAGCGGACCTGCTGCTGTACGACGGCGACGCCGCACAGGCGTTGCTGATCCTGATCGAACTGGCACCGGACGGTACGCCGGGCGAGGCGACCGCGGTGCTGCTGGGGGAGGGAACACGTCAATGAGGACGAAGGGACTGCGCGGCGCGCTCGCGGCCGACGCGGAACTGGGCGCGGGCAACGTGCTCGCCCGGGTGCTGGCCCACGGCGCCGACCCGGACGGGCCGGGACTTACGTTCGACACCGAGATCGACGGCCACCCGGCCGAGACCCCGCTGACCCTGGGCCGGCTCGACCGGATGGTCGCCGCCCGGGCGGCCTGGCTGCACGAACAGGGGGTGAAACCACGCGACCCGGTCGCGGTCTGGGCCGGCACGGCCGCCGACATGGTGCTGTCGTTCCTGGCGCTGACCCGCCTCGGCGCCATCCCGGCGCTGATGAACGGCAGGCTGCGCCCCGAGATCGCCGCCGAGTACATCCGCCGGCTGCGCGCCGCCGGGGTGCTCGCCGACGCCGCGCACGCGCAGGCGCTGGCCGGGCACGACCTGGGCGCCCCGATGATCGGCGAACCCGCGCAGGCGGGCACCGGCGACCCGGACGCGGCACCGGCGCACTACCGGCACCACCCGGACGACCCGATCGTCATCACCCACACCTCCGGCACCACAGGCGTGCCGAAGGCGGTGCTGCACTCGCACGCCAGCCTGTTCGCCGCCACCCGCCACCTGCTGTCCATGCCGCAGGCGCAGGGCACCACACGCATCCTCAACGCGCTGCCCGCCCCGCACACCGCCACCGTGCTCATGGTCAACCAGGCCCTCGGCAACCGGGCGGAGATGTTCCTGCTCTCCGAGCAGGGCGGCGAACGGGTGCTCGACGCGATCCAGCGCTGGCGCCCGGACGGCGTGTTCGGCTTCTCCGTCACCTGGGCCGAGCTGGCCCGCTTCGACCTGTCCGGCTACGACCTGGACTCGGTGCGGCTGTGGTTCAACACCGGCGACTGCTCGCACGAGCCGCACGTACGGCGGCTGGTCGCCGTCGGCTCCCGGGACGTGATGACCCGCGAGGGTGTGACCCGGGTACCCGGGTCGGTGTTCATCGACGGGCTCGGCTCCAGCGAGATGGGCCACTCGATGTTCCACATCACCCACACCGTCGACACCGACCGGTACGGCCGCTGCGTCGGCCGCCCGTACCGGTTCACCAAGGTCGCCGTGCTCGACGCCGAGGGCAACGAACTGCCGGCCGGGCAGGTCGGCTGGCTCGGCATCGACTCGCCGTCGCTGTTCCGCGGCTACTGGAACGACTCGGTCACCACGTACCGGTTCCGGCTGCGGGGCTGGTACCTCACCGGCGACCTGGTGTACGCCGACGACGACGGCCGCTACTACCACCTGGACCGGGCGGTCGACTCGGTCGAGGCAGGCGACGGGAAGCGGTTCTTCACCGCGCTGTCCGAGGAACGCATCCTCGCCGCCAGCCCCGACGTCACCGACTGCACAGTGGTGATAGTCAAGGCGGACGACGGCACGGTCACCACCGACGTGCTGCTGGAACTGGCCGCCGGCGCCGACCCGGACGCGGACCGCGCCGAGCGGATCCGTACCGCGCTCGGCCCGGACGTGGCCGCCACGCTGCGCCGGATCGTCCCGGTACGCGCCGACGACATCCCGGTCACCGTCACCGGCAAGGTCCGCAAGGTGGCGCTGCGCGAGCGCTACCTGACCGAGGCGCCGTCGTGACCGCCGTCATCACCGGCATGGGCCTGTTCACCCCGGCCGGGCGCGGCGCGGCGGACACGTTCGACGCCCTCCTCACCGGCCGGTCCGGGCTGCGCCGCCCGCCCGAGGGACACCCGGCGGCGGGCAGCCTGGAGGTGGCCGGGGTGCTGCCGGACATCGACCCGCGCAGCGTCGCCTCCGGACCGGAGACGAAGGTGCTCGACCGGGTGGTGCTGCTCGCCCTGATCACCGCCGCCGAGGCGCTCGCCGACGCCGGCATCGAGGTGGGGCGCGACGTCGACCCGGAGCGCATCGCGGTGATCGTCGGCGGTGTGGGCGGCATGTCCACCCTGGAGGGTCAGGTTCTGGCGCGGGCCGCCCGGGGCCGGGCGGCGGTCAGCCCGTACCTGCTCACCGGCATCCTGCCGAACATGCCCTCGGCGCGGATCGCCATCGCGCACGGCATCCGCGGCTACAGCTCGTCGGTCGGCACGGCCTGCGCCTCCGGCGCCCAGGCGGTCGCCGACGGGGTACGCCTCATCCGCTCCGGCGAGGCCGACGTGGTGGTGTGCGGGGCGAGCGAGGCGCCGCTGTTCGGCACGTTCGCCGACACGTTCGGCAACGCCCGGGCGCTGGCCCGGGGCTGGGACGAACCCACCGAGGCGAGCCGCCCGTTCGACAAGCGGCGCAACGGTTTCGTCCTGGCCGAGGGCGCGGCGCTGCTGGTGCTGGAGCGCGCCGGGCACGCCGACGGCCGGGGTGTGCGCGGCTACGCCGAGGTCGCCGGTTTCGGGGCGAACACCGACGCGTACCACCCGACCGCGCCCCGGCCGGACGGCGCCGGCGCGGCGGCCTGCATGCGCCGGGCCCTCGCGGCAGGCGGGGTCGAGCCCGCCGACGTCGGGTACGTCAACGCGCACGGCACCGGCACCAAGCTCGGTGACGTCGCCGAGACGATCGCGCTGGCCGAGGTGTTCGGCACCGGCGGTGTGCCGGTCAGCTCCACCAAGGCGCTCACCGGGCACCTGCTCGGCGCGTCAGGGGTGCTGGAGGCCGCCGCCACCGCGCTGGCGCTCGACAGTGGCCTGCTGCCACCCACCTACCACCTGGACGACCCGGACCCGGAGTGCGAGGCGGACCACGTCCGCGCCGTGCCCCGGCCCACCCGGGCCGGCCACGCGCTGACGAACTCGTTCGGGTTCGGCGGCCAGAACGTCAGTCTGCTCCTGCGCCGGCTCTCCGGGCCGGCCCGCCGGGCCGCCACCCCGGCCGCCGGCTGACCGGACTCCAGTCCCGGGCGTCCGTCCGGGTCGCGATCACGGGGGGAACAGGGGAAGCCCATGACCATCAACGGGATAGATCATCTCGAACTGTACGTGGGGGACGCCCGGCAGGCGGCCTTCTACTTCGACAACGCCGTCGGTTTCCGGCTGTGCGGGCAGGGCGGTCCGGAGACCGGGCTGGACGGGCAGCGGTCACTGCTGCTGGCCCAGGCCGGCATCCGGCTGCTGCTGACCACCGGACTGTCCGCGGAGCACCCGGCGGCCACGTACGTGCACCGGCACGGCGACGGCATCGCCGTGGTGGCGCTCGCCGTGGACGACGCCGCCGGGGCGTACGCGGAACTGGTGGACCGGGGCGCGACGGCGCTGAGCCCGCCGCGCACCTTCACCGGCGCGGACGCCGAGGTGGTGGTGGCCGAGGTCGGCGGCTTCGGCGACGTGGTGCACCGCCTCGTCGAGCGGCGCGGCGACGCGGGTGTGTTCCTGCCCGGCGCGATCGAGCCGGTGTCCGTGCCGGACGGCGCGGACACGCTGCTCGCCGAGGTGGACCACCTGGCGATCTGCGTGCCACCGGGGCAGCTCGGCGAGACCGTCGCGCACTACGAGAAGGTGTTCGGCTTCGCCGACATCTTCACCGAGCACATCGAGGTCGCCGGTCAGGCGATGAACTCCAAGGTGGTGCAGAGCCCGTCCGGGACCGTCACGTTCGTGCTGCTGGAGCCGGACACCGGCGCCCGGCCGGGGCAGATCGAGGACTTCCTGCGCTGGCACGCCGGCGCCGGGGTGCAGCACCTGGGTCTGCGTACCGACGACATCGTCACCGCCGTCGGCGCGCTCGCCGGGCGCGGGGTGCGGTTCGCCAGCACGCCCGGTGCCTACTACGACGGGCTGGAGCAGCGGGTCGGCCGGCTGGACGCGCCGGTGGACCGGCTGCGCGAGCTGAGCATCCTGGTCGACTCCGACCACGACGGGCAGCTGCTGCAGATCTTCACGGAGTCGATGCACGTGCGCCGCACGCTCTTCCTCGAACTCATCGAGCGGCGCGGGGCGCGCACCTTCGGCAGCGGCAACATCAAGGCGCTCTACGAAGCGAAGGAACGCGAGCTGGCCGCGGCGGGGGCGACCCCCGGCGTCGCGGCCGGAGGGGTAGGGGCATGACCGCCATCGATCCCGGGCTGACCGCCGAGGAGGAGGCGCTGCTTCCCTCCGACGAGGACGTCCGGCACTACGCCGAGCACGGCTGGTACCTGTCGAAGAAGCTGCTCACCGACGACGAGGTGGACGAACTCGTCGCCGCCACCGACGGCTACTACGCCGGGGAACGTGACCGCCGCCTGCCGGTACGCCCGCCGAAGCTGGCCTACTGGGAGCCCTCCAAGGGTGACGTGCAGCGGCACAACGACTACGTCCACCACGAGCACGACGGCATCGCCCGCATCCTGCGCAAGCCGCTGATCGGTGCGGTCGCCGCCCGGCTGGCCCGCGCCGCCGAGATCCGGATCTTCCAGTCCACGCTGATCTGGAAGCCGCCGATCGCCGGTGAGCCGTCGAACATCGTGCCCTGGCACTTCGACAAGCACTACTGGGCGTCCTCGTCGTCGGAGAACATGCTCACCGCGTTCATCCCGTTCCACGACTGCGGCGAGGAGATGGGCACGATCACCATGGTCGACGGCTCCCACCGCTGGCGGGAGATCGGCGCCGACGACACGGTGGTCCGGCACTTCGCCGACCGGGACCGCGACCAGCTCGAGGTGATGCTCGCCGAGAACGCGGCGTACAACGGCGCGCAGATCCGCAAGATCCCCATGGTGATCCCCAAGGGACACATGAGTTTCCACCACTGCCGCACCTACCACGGCAGCGGTGCGAACGTCAGCGGGCGGCCCCGCCGGGCCATCTCGCTGCACCTGCAGGACGGCGACAACGCCTGGCGGGAGTATCCGCTCTCCGACGGCACGCTCGCCGCGTACAACCACGACGTGCTGGTCCGCCGCACCCACGAGGGCCGGCCGGACTACGCGGACCCCGATTACTGCCCGGTCATCTGGCGCGACCGCGCCCAGCAGGGAGGCTGACAATGTCACGGTACGACTGGGGTAAGACGCACCCGGGCATCGAGCGGCTGGAGCGGGCGGTGACCGAGCGCCGCGACGTGGTGGTCAAGCACCCCCTCTACGCCAACCTCGACACCCACGACGCGCTCGTCACGTTCATGGAGCACCACGTCTTCGCCGTCTGGGACTTCATGTCGCTGCTGAAGTCGCTGCAGCGGCAGCTCACCTGCGTCACGGTGCCGTGGATCCCGACCGGCCCGACCGGCAGCCGCCGCCTGATCAACGACATCGTCATGGTCGAGGAGAGCGACGAACTCGGCGACGGCTACATCAGCCACTTCGAGCTGTACGTGCAGGGCATGACCGAGGCCGGCGCCGACACCACGGCCGTCAACAAGCTCGTCGACCTGCTCCGCGACGGCACCCCGGTCACCGAGGCGCTCGGCGGCGCCGGCGTCCCCGCGGCGTCCGCCGCGTTCGCCGGCACCACCTGGCGGATCATCGAGACCACCCCGGTGCACTGCCAGGCCGCGGCGTTCGCGTTCGGCCGCGAGGACCTCATCCCGGAGATGTTCACCCAGGTCGTCGCCGTCAACGAACGCAGCAACCGGCTGAACAAGTTCGTCGACTACCTGGAGCGGCACATCGAGGTCGACGGCGAGCAGCACACCCCGATGGCCATGCAGATGCTGGCCGACCTGTGCGGCGACGACGACACCAAGTGGCAGGAGTGCGCCGACACGGTGAACGCCGCGCTGGCCGCCCGCGCCCGCCTCTGGGACGACATCCTCGCCGCCGTCAAGGAGGGCCGTCCGGCGTGACCGGCTCCGACCCGCTCCGGCTCTACCGGACGGTCCGGCTGATCCGCCGCTTCGAGGAACGCGCGATCGAGCTGGTCCGCGCCGGGGAGATCGTCGGCGGCATCCACCCGTACCTCGGTCAGGAGGGGATCGCCGCCGGCGTCTGCGCGGCGCTGTCCGCCGATGACCTGGTCACCGGCACCCACCGCGGGCACGGGCACGTGCTCGCGAAGGGCGCCGACCCGGCCCGGATGCTGGCCGAACTGTGCGGCCGGGTCACCGGGCTCAACCGGGGCCGGGGCGGGTCGATGCACGCCGCCGACTTCGGCGTCGGCGTCCTCGGCGCCAACGCCATCGTCGGAGCCGCCGGCGCGATCCTCACCGGAGCGGTGTGGGAACGCCGGCGGCGCGGGGGGGGGGGGGGGGGGGGGGGGGGGGGGGGGGGCGGGGGGGGGGGGGGGGGGGGGGGGGGGGGGGGGGGGGGGGCGGGGGGGGGCGGGGCGGGGCGTG
>NZ_JBXUOV010000143.1:0-14674 GCF_057196585.1 Micromonospora sp. ATLC20 | reverse complement strand
CCTTCAACGACACCCAGCCCGAGCGCGGCTGCGCCAACGCACCCGTGGACGACCACCGGTACGACGACGGCAGGTTGCACGTGCCACCCGGAGGCGGCGTCGTCGGAGGCGCGGTGGTCGGCGGCGCCGTGGTGGGTGGCGCGGTGGTGGGTGCGCCGGTCGGCGTGGTGGTGCCGCCGGTGCAGGTCACGCCGTTGAGCGCGAAGCTGGTCGGCACCGGGTTGCTGCTGGTCCAGGAGCCGTTGAAGCCGAACGACGTGTTGCCGTTCGTCGGGATCGACCCGTTGTAGTCGACGTTGCGCGCGGTGACAGCGGACCCGCTCTGGGTCAGGCTCGTGTTCCACGACTGGGTCACCGTCTGCCCGGCGCCGAACGACCACGTCAGCGTCCAGCTCGACACCGGGTCGCCGAGGTTCGTGATGGTGACGTTGGCGCCGAAGCCACCCTGCCACTGCGACGAGATCGCGTAGTTGACCGAGCAGCCCGCGGCGGCGGCCCCGGCGGGCAGCGCCACGGTGACCGACGCCGACGCCAGCAGCGCGGCACCGGCCGATGCCCATATGGCATTGACTGACCTGGATCTGGACATGAATTGACCTCCTGCGGGGGCGGCGGCTCTGGCATTGGCGGTGGCGATTGTTTTGTGAGCGTTAACAGCCGCGTCAGGGATGTTACGGGAGCGCTCCCAAGCACTCAACAACTCATTTTCCGCACCCACCGAACCAGCCGTCACGCCCACCTCACGCGCGCCCGCGCACCGCCCACCCGCCCAGGCTGGGTCGATCATGAAGTTGACCGCATTCAATGCGGACGAATCCGCGGCCTAACTTCATGATCGACGCGCTCAGGGGCGCGGGCGGGAGGGGGAGGGGACGAGGCGGGCGGGGTCAGGCGGGGGTGCAGGGGGTGTTGTCGGCGGTGCAGGCGGCGGGGGCGTCGTGTGAGGGGTCGGGGTCGCGGACGTCGAAGCGGATGGTGGCGGACTCGCCGCCCGGCAACGCGCTCCCGGTGAACGTGACCACCGGTCCGTCCTGGGTGGCCTCGGCTCCGCTCACGCTGCCCACTGTGGCGCCGTCGTGCAGCGTCACGGTGACCGTCCAGCCCGGACGCGGTGACGGGCCGGGATTGCGCAGCACCACCTGCCCCCGGTAGCCGAAGACCCGGTCGGTGACCGTCTCGTAGGTGGCGCTCAGCGGTGCCGCCGCCACAGTCGAGGGCGTCGGGCTCGGCGTACGGCTGGGGGTGGGTGACGGTGTCGGCGAGGGCGACGCGCTGCGGCGGCTGGCGCTGGGCGTGGGCCGCGCAGTAGTGGGCCGGGCCGAGGGCGTGGCGCTGGACGGCATGACCAGTGACCCCGTCGGGGCCGGCGCGGCCGGTGCGGGCGGCTCGCCGGCGGTGGCCCACACCGTCGCCCCGGCCGCGGCGGCGATCAGCGTCACCGCGCCGACCGCCAGCAGCACCCGGCGCCGCCCGGACCGGCGCTGGTCGTCGCCGAGCAGCCGGACCACCGGCAGTTCGGCGGTCAGGCCGCCCTCGGCGCGGCGCAGGTCGACGTTCTGGAACGCCAGCCAGTCGAGGATCGCGGGCAGTCGTCCGGTGACCGCCTGCTCGTGCTGCTCGGCGCGGGCGTCGGCGTCCCAGTCGCCCTCCTCGAGCACCTCGCGCACCGACAGCCGGGTGCCGTGCGCGGTGGGGGTCAGGTCGCAGGCGAGCCGGGTGGCCCGGCCGGCCTCCCGGCAGCGGACCACCAGCCGGTGCGGCGCGCGCAGTTCGACGGTCTCCACCTCGGTGTCGCCGTCGTAGCCGGGCAGCGCGGCGGTGGCGAGGATCCACCGGTCGGACCCGGGCGCGCTGTCGGCGAACCACTTGGCCAGCAGCGCGCGTTCCGTGAGCGCCCGCCAGGTCCGGGCGGGCGGGTGGAACAGGTCGACCTCGGTGACGATCTCGATCACGCGGAGACTCTAGGGCCTGTGTCAAGGTCGCTGTGGGGCGCTGTCGCCCCCGTCGCGCCAGCGGGCCCGCCAGGCGGCCTCGCTCTCCTCGGCGCTGGCCTTCTCCTCGTGCATCAGCCGGCGCAACGCGACCCGCGAATCGGCGAAGATCACCAGCTCGGCCGCCACGAGTGCCACGCAGATCGCGGTGAGCAGACCCAGCGCGCCGAGCGCCGGCAGGTGCCGGCCGACCGGCAGCGCCGCGGCGAGCAGCACCACGGTGCCGACCCGGGTCCAGGACAGCGTCCGCAGCGCGCGCCACTGGAACGCCATGTTCGCGGCGAAGTAGACGAGCACACCACCGAAGAGCAGCGGCACCGCCGGTCCGTGGCCGCGCTCCATCGGGCCGCCGGCCGGGTCGGTGACGATGCGGACCAGTTCCTCGGCGCCGATCGCGAACAGGATCACCCCGGCGATCATGGGCAGGTAGAGGTAGGCGTACGCGTCGCGGGCGAGCGCCACCCGCGTGTGCCCCTGCGCGGCGTGCAGCGCGATCCGGGCGGCCGGGCCGATCATGTCGAAGTGCGCCCACCAGAGCGCCGCGGTGAACAGGATGCCGAAGATCGCCGCCGGGATGGCCGGCCAGGTCACGGGCTGGCCGAGCAGGTTGCCGCCGACGCCGACCGAGATGACCGACTCGCCGAGCGCGATGATCAGGATGAGGTCGTACCGTTCGGTCCAGTGCTCGGCCGAGGTGATCTTCCAGCCGTCGGTGCCGGCCAGCAGGCCACTGCTGTACTGGATGGCGACCACCGCGATCCACAGTCCGTCGCGCAGCCACGGGCCGACCTCCGGGGACACGCGCGGCGGGAGCAGCGCCGCCACCAGCAGCAGGCCGGCCGAGATCACCGCCTCCGGCAGGAACAGCCGCAGCTTGCGCCGGGCCGGCGGGTCGTCGCGCGTGGCGTACCAGTACAGGGTGGTGTGCACGAACCGGATCACCACGTAGCTGATGGTGACCAGGATCGGCCCGGCGCTGCCCTTGTCCAGGTCGCCGAACGTCTGCGGCAGCGCGAGCGCGAACGTGAACAGCGCGATCATGCCGACCACCATGAGGATCGGCACGAAGCCCTCGCCCAGGCGCAGCCGGGCGGCGACCGCGCTGTGCACCACCCAGCACCACCAGAGCACGGCGAGCACCAGCAGCGCGTGCAGCAGTTCGCCAGGGGTCACGTTGGCGGCGGTGGCGCGCGTGATGATGAAGAAGGACACCACGAAGACGAGGTCGAAGAAGATCTCGAACCGGTCGACCCGGGTGGCGGGGGCGACGCCGGTCGCCGGCCCGAGCCCCTTGCGCCACCGGTCGCCACCCACCGGGCGAGTGTGTCAGCCCAGGTCGGGCCGGGTGCCGCTTTCGCCGGCCATTCCACCGGTCCGACGGGGAGCGGCGCGCTCAGCCCGCCGTCGGTGCGGCCAGGGCGAGCACGTCGCGCAGCACGTCGCGCAACGACCGCCCCGGGTGCTCCAGCCACTCGTGGGCGGCGATCCGCAGGGACGCGAGGAACGTCGCCGCGACGATCCGGGCCCGCAGCGCCGCATCCGGTCCGGTCAGCCGGCGGGCCAGCTCCGCGGCCATCTCCCGCTCCAGGGCCGCGTACGCGCCGACCTGGTGGGCGGCCAGGCTGGGGTGGCCGTGCAGCCGGCGGCGCCGGCTGAGCCAGGGCTCGGCCGGGTCGTCGTAGCCGTCCTCGGCCTGGGCCAGGGCGGCCCGGGTCAGCGCCGCCCACGGCGACAGCTCGGCCGGTTGTTCCGCGACGAGCGTGAGGAGCCGGCGCAGCCGCACCGTGTCGCCGTGGAAGAGGGCCTCCTCCTTGCCGCCGAAGTAGTTGGAGAACGTCCTCCGGGAGACGTTCGCGGCGTCGGCGATCGCCTCGACGGTGATCCGGTCGGGGCCGTGCTCGGCGGCGAGGGACAGCGCCGCCTCGTGCAGCGCCAGGCGGGTGGCCGCCTTCTTCCGCTCCCGCAGCCCGGTGCACTCCTCCATGAAAGCCAGCGTAGGTGACCGATTTCTCAATGGGCAAACTTGCCTACCGGGCAAGGTTTAGTGTTGATTGCTTGAGGCAACGAAGCGGCCACCCCCGTATCGACACACCTGGAGGACGCGCGCATGAGCGCACCCACCATGACGGCTGAGGCCGCCCCGATGAGCAAGCGCAAGACGCTGGAGGCACTCAGCGGTCTGCTGCTGGTGCTCTTCGTGGCCATGCTGAGCAGCACCGTGGTCTCGACGGCCCTGCCGAAGATCATTGGAGCGCTCAACGGCTCGCAGACGCAGTACACCTGGGTGGTCACCGCCACCCTGCTCACCGCCACCGCGACCACCCCGATCTGGGGCAAGCTGGCCGACCTGTTCAACAAGAAGCTGCTGATCCAGATCGCCATCGTGGTGTTCCTGGTCGGGTCGATCGCGGCCGGCTTCGCGCAGAGTGCCGGGCAGCTCATCGCCGCCCGCGCCTTCCAGGGCATCGGCGTCGGCGGCCTCCAGGCGCTCGTGCAGGTCGCCATCGCGGCCATGATCCCGCCGCGTGAGCGGGGCCGCTACAACGGCTACCTGGGCGGCGTCATGGCGCTTGCCACCGTCGGCGGCCCGCTGCTGGGCGGCCTGATCGTGGACACCTCCTGGCTCGGCTGGCGCTGGTGCTTCTTCGTCGGCGTACCGGTCGCGGCCGTCGCGCTGTTCCTGCTCCAGATCACCCTGAACCTGCCCACCGTGCGCCGGGACAACGTCAAGATCGACTATCTGGGCGCCGCGCTCATCGCCGCCGGCGTCAGCGTGCTGCTGATCTGGATCTCGTTCGTCGACGACTCGTTCGCCTGGGCCTCCTGGCAGACCGGCGCCATGGTCGGCGGCTCGGTGCTGCTGCTCGCGCTCGCCGTCTGGGTGGAGGCGCGGGCCGCCGAGCCGGTGGTGCCGCTGCACATCGTCCGGGAGCGCACCACCGCCCTGGCGATCCTGGGCAGCCTCGCGGTCGGCATGGCGATGTTCGGCGGCGCGGTCTTCCTGGGCCAGTACTTCCAGATCGGCCGCGGCTACAGCCCGACCGAGGCCGGACTGCTCACCATCCCGATGATGGCCGGTGTGCTGATCTCCTCGATCGTGGCCGGCCGGATGATCACCGCGACCGGGAAGGTCAAGCCGTACATCGTGTTCGGGGCGGTCGTGCTGGTCATCGGGTTCGCCATGCTCGGCACCATCGACCACGAGACCTCGCTGGTCTTCGTCGGCATCGCCATGTTCATCGTCGGCGTCGGCGTCGGCATGACCATGCAGAACCTGGTGCTCGCGGTGCAGAACACGGTCGCGCTCAAGGACATCGGCGCGGCCAGCGCCAGCGTCGCCTTCTTCCGCTCGCTCGGCGGCACCATCGGCGTGTCGGTGCTCGGCGCGGTGCTCGCCCGCCGGGTCAGCGACCGGATCACACACGACCTCGCCGCGGCCGGCATCCCCACCTCCGGCGGAGGCGGCGGCAGCACGCTCAACCTCGACGCGCTGCCCGAGCCGGTACGGCAGATAGTGCGGGCCGCGTACGGGGACGCAACGGGGCACATCTTCCTGATCTCGGCCGCCATCGCGGTGGTGGGTATCGTGGCGGCGCTGCTGCTGCGTCCGGTCACCCTGCGTTCCAGCCTCGACCTGCCGGACACCGGCCGATCGGTGGCGGTGGGAGCGGACGCCGTCGACGGCGCGCCCGCCTTCGACGAGGTGAGCGTGGACTCGGCCGGCCGGGAGGAACGCACCCGCCGCTGAGCCCGTACCCCCAGGGCCGTCGCCGACCCCGGCGGCGGCCCTGGTCCATGCGGGGACGACCGAAGGAGGAGCCGTGGACGTCACGCGGACCGCGCCCACCCGCCTCGCCGTATGGCAGCGGGCCGCGCGTGAGCTGGCGCTCGTCGCCGTGCTCTTCCTGGCCTACAAGGCGGGCCGGCAGGTGGTGGCCGGGCACGCCGAGGTGGCCCTGGCCAACGGCGAGTGGGTCTGGCGGCTGGAGCGGCTGCTGCGCCTGCCCGACGAGATGCTCGTGCAGGGGCCGCTGCTGTCGCACGAGTTGCTGGTACGCGTCGCCAACTCGTACTACGCCTACATGCACTTCCCGGCCACCGTGCTCTGCCTGGTCTGGCTCTGGCTGCGCCGCCCGGCCCACTACCTGCGGCTGCGCCGCGCCCTGGCGTCGCTCACGGCGGTGGCGCTGGTGCTCCACGTCTGCATTCCGCTCGCGCCGCCCCGGCTGACCGCGCTCACCGGAATGGTCGACACCGGCACCCGGTTCGGCCCGAGCGTCTACGGTCCCCCCGACACCGACCAGCTCAGCAACCAGTACGCGGCCATGCCGTCGCTGCACGTCGGCTGGGCGCTGGCGATCGCGCTGGCGCTGATGGCGGTCACCACCGGACGCCTCCGCTGGCTCTGGCTGCTCCACCCCCTGGCGACAGCGCTCGTGGTGGTGGTCACCGGCAACCACTACTGGCTCGACGGTGTCGTCGCGGTGGTGCTGCTCGTGGCGATCCTGGCCGTCCTGCCGACGGCCGTGCCGGAACCGCCCACGCTCCCGTCCGGACCGGTGCGCCCGCACGTGGTGCCGGCGCCCCGGCGAGCCGGCCGCCGCCGGAACCCGAAGGTCCCGGCGGCGGCCGACATACGGCTGCGGCCACCCGGCCGCGGCTGAGGGCTCCTCAGCGCAGCGTGCAGACCGTGCCGTTGAGGCGGAACGCCGCCGGCGGCACGTTCGGCCCGCTGTACGCGCCGACGAAGCCCACAGTCGTGCTCCCGCCGTCGGCGGCGAGCCGCCGGTTGTCGGCGGTGGGCGTCACCCGGACGTCGCGGCCCTGCTGGTCCCAGGCGGCGCTCCACCCGCTGCTCACCTGCTGCCAGGCCGTCGGCCAGGTCCAGGTCAGCGTCCAGCCGTCGACGGCCTTCGCGCCCGTGTTGATCACCTCGACGTTCGCCACGTACCCGTTGCCCCAGTCGTTGTCGTCGTTGAACCGCACCGCGCAGGAGCTCTCGGCGGGGCTGCCGGTGGCGAACGTCAGCGGCGGCGACGACCAGGAGACCCGCCCGGCGGTGTCCCGGGCCAGCACGTTGACCGTGTAGCGGGCGCCCGGTTCGAGGTTGCCCACCGTCAGCGACGTTCCGGCGGTCTCGCCGAGCTGCTCGCTCACCGCGCCGTACTGCCTGTGCACCTCGTACTTGGCGATCGGGGATCCGCCGGGCGTGGCCGCCGGCCAGGAGATGGTCGCCGCGCGGTCGGTCACCGCGCTCGCCGTCGGCCGGCCCGGGGCGCCGGGCCGCCCGGCCGAGCTGCCGGCCGGTCGCAGCACGAGCGTGGTCAGCGAGTACGGCGGCAGCGTCCGCGCGGCCGCGCTGCCGGAGCGGGCGGTGCTGATCGCGGTCGCGCCGTTGGTGAACGTGTGCACTGTCGGCGCCTCGTCGGCCGGGGTGAACCCGGCGTAGTCGAGCGCCACCGGGTACGCGGTGTCCGGGTCCTTGTTGAGCAGCAGGACCGCGACGCTGCCGTCCGGCCGGCGGACCGCGTGCGCGGCGACCAGCGGCTGATCGGTCCCGGCGCGGACGAGCTGGTCCCCGGGCCGGACGAACAGGTTCATCATGGACAGCGCGTGGTACGGCGCGAACGGCGTGTTGAACGCCGGCTGGCACACCTCGCCGTCGCTGGTGCAGTTGCCGCTGGACAGCAGCCCGAAGTCGCCGTAGTCGGTCTGCCCGGCCACCTCGGAGACGGTGCCGATGCCGTTGTGCACGTTCCACCACTGCACGGTGAACACGCCCTGTTCCAGCAGGCCGCTGTAGGCGTCGGCCAGGAACAGTGCGCCCGGTGCGGTGGTGCGGCCGGCGTCCACGTTCAGCTCGGTGAAGCTGATCCCGATCCGGTCCGCGCCGGGGCCGGCGTACCGGGCGATCTGCTGGCGCAGCAGCCAGGCCGCGTCGGGCAGATGGTTGGTGCGGGCCAGCGAGTCGGCGGCGCTGCCGCCCGGGTACCAGTGCACGTCCACGAAGTCGATCTTCGGGCCGGCGATGGACAGCACGGTCTGGTTCCACGGCCCCGGATCCGATCCGGCGGTGATGCCGTCCGGCCAGTTGCCGGGCATGGTGAGCACCGCGCCGACCTTGATGCTCGGGTCGACCGCCTTCATCGCGTCGGCGTACTCGACCACCAGCCGCGCGTACTGAGCGGCGCTCTTGTCCGGGTGGTCGTCGGCCTCCCAGGCCGAGCCGTAGTGGCCGTTGCCGTAGTTCTCGTTGCCGACGGTCCACCACTTGGCGCCGTAGCCCTTTGTGACGTTGGCGTAGCGGACCCAGGCCGCCGCCTCGGCGGGCGTGCCGGTGCCGTAGTTCGCGATGATCATCGGCTCGGCGCCGACGCGGCGGGCACCGGCCATGAACGTGTCGAAGTCGGTGTTCGGCGCGACGTAGCCGCCTGGCGCGGTGTGCGTCTCCCAGTGGTAGATGTCGGCGTACGAGCCGCCGGGGTAGCGCAGCATCTTCACGCCGGCGGCCTTGAGCAGGTCGGACGTCTCGGCGCTGCCGAGCTGCGAGTCCCAGATGGCGTGGTTGACGCCGAGCGCGGTGGCCGGGACGGTGGCCAGGCCGGCGCGGGTGTTCACGGTGACGGTGACCGGTTCGGTGGGTTCGGCGGCGGCCGGTCCGCCGGCGGTGCCGAGCGCGGTGGCGAGCAGCAGCAGGCCGGCCGCGAACGCAGTGGGTCTTCTCATCCGGGGATGTCCTTCTCAGGGAGTGGGACGACGGGGAGATGCCCGGTTCTGCGTCGTCCTCCCGGAGCCGCGACGGCGGCGGGATGCCCACGAACGACGATCGGCTCCGCGCGGCGAGCCATCGATCAGGATCATACGCCCGGCGCGGGGGAGTGCAGGGCTTAATTTATAGACAGGAGTCTTTACTGTTAACAATGTTTAATTTATGTTCGGGGCACCTTCCGTTCCCCCCGAAGGAGTTGCCACCATGCGCCGAAGAATCACCCTCCCGCTGCTCACCGCCAGTGCCGTCACCGGGACGCTGGCCCTCGCCGCGCCCGCGCAGGCCCACGGCTACGTCTCCTCGCCGCCCAGCCGCCAGGCGCTCTGCGCGCAGAACCGGGTGCCCGACTGCGGTCAGATCAAGTACGAGCCGCAGAGCGTCGAGGGCCCCAAGGGCCTGCGCAGCTGCCACGCCGGCATCGCCCAGTTCGCGGTCCTCAACGACGACAGCCGCAACTGGCCGGCCACCTCGGTCGGCAGCAGCGTCACGTTCACCTGGGTCAACACCGCCCGGCACGCCACCGCCAACTGGGAGTACTGGATCGGCGGCACCCGGGTCGCCGTGGTCGACGGCGGGGGACGCCAGCCCGGCGCGACCGTGTCGCACACGGTCAACCTCGGCGGCTTCTCCGGCCGGCAGAAGCTGCTCGCGATCTGGAACATCTCCGACACCGCCAACGCGTTCTACTCCTGCGTCGACCTCCAGATCGGCGGCGGAGGCGGCAACCCGACCCCGTCGCCCACCCAGACGGCTGCGCCCACCCCGACCGCGGTGCCCACCACGCCCTCGCCCTCGCCCACGCCCACCCGGACCAGCACCCCGGCGCCGGGCGGTACGTGGACCGCCGGGCGGGCGTACCAGGTCGGTGACACGGTGACCTACGACGGCCGCAGCTATCGCTGCCGCCAGGCGCACACCGCCATCGCCGGCTGGGAGCCGCCGAACGTACCGGCGCTGTGGCAGCAGATCTGAGCCCGCGTACCCACGCGGCGGAGCCGGCCGGTCCCCGGCTCCGCCGCGCGTCCGCCCGCCCCGCCACGGCCCTGCTCGCGGTGATGCTGGCCCTGACCGGATGCGGCGGGCCGCCCGCCGACCCGTCCCCACCGGTCCCGCCCGCCACGGCCTCGGTCCCGGGCGGCGCGGACGCCACGATCAGCGGGATCGACGCGCTGTTCCTGGCCATGATGGTGGCGCACACCGAGCAGACGCTGGAGATCGTCCGGCTCGGCCTCGACCGCGCCACCGACCCGCGCGTCCGCACGCTCATCGCCGCCGTCCGGGCCACCGAGACCGACGAACTGGCCACCATGCGCGGCTGGCTGCGCGAAGCAGGCCCGTCGGCCGCCGCCGCGGCCGCCCGGCACGACCACTCCGGGCACAGCGAGGCCGCCGCCGGACTGGCCCGGCTGCGCGCCGCCACGCCCGCCGACGCCGACCGGGTGCTGCTCGACGTGCTCAGCCGGCACCAGCGCACCGCGGCCGACCTGGCCCGCGCCCAGGTCGCCGCCGGGACCGCCGAGCGGGTACGCGACCTCGCCCGCCGCATCGACCGCTCGCGTACGGCCGAGGTCGACCTGATGGCCGGTCTGGGCTGAGCGGCCGGCCCCACGAGGTGGCGGCGTGGGGCATGACCTTCGTCACGGTCGCGCCCGCCGGCCGCGCCCCGACAAGGCTGGCGAACCGGCGCGCACCAGCCCTTTCCGCGAGCCGCTGGAGCAGATCGGGGCCGGTGGCGCGGCCGGCTCGGGCGCCGCCGCGGTTCTCCCGTCGGCAAAACCGGCCGCGTCTCGTCCCAGGTCATGGCTACGCTGTCGCCCGGACGTCGCCTCGCCGCGCGTTCCGCCCGCGCTCCGCAGACGGCGCGCGGCGCCGCCACCGCCTCCCAGTGCCGGACCGGATCCAGGAGACCGTCAGTGACCCAGCAACCCGTAGCGACGTCGACGAAACTCGACGCCGCCGTACTCAAGGTGGCCGGCGTCGTCGTGCTCGGTGCGATCATGTCGATCCTCGACGTGACAGTCGTCAGCGTGGCGCTGCCGACGTTCCAGAGCGAGTTCGACGCCACGTACGCCCGCGTCGCGTGGACCATGACCGGCTACACGCTCGCGCTCGCCACTGTCATCCCGCTCAGCGGCTGGGCCGCCGACCGGTTCGGCACGAAACGCCTCTACATGGTGGCGCTGGCGCTGTTCACCATCGGCTCCGGGCTGTGCGCCACGGCCGACTCGATCGGCGAACTGATCGCCTGGCGGGTCGTCCAGGGACTCGGCGGCGGCATGCTCATGCCGCTCGGAATGACGATCATGACCCGGGCCGCCGGCCCGCACCGCATCGGCCGCCTGATGGCGGTGCTCGGCATCCCGATGCTGCTCGGCCCGATCACCGGCCCGATCCTCGGCGGCTGGCTGATCGACGTCGCGAGCTGGCACTGGATCTTCCTGATCAACCTGCCGATCGGCGTGGTCGCGCTGGTCTACGCCCAGCTCGCCCTGCCGAAGGACAACGCCGAGCCGTCCGAGTCGTTCGACTTCCTCGGCATGCTCATGCTCTCGCCGGGTCTCGCGCTGTTCCTCTACGGCATCTCCACGCTGCCCGAGACCGGCACCGTCGCCGACACCAAGGTCTGGCTGCCGATGCTCGCCGGCGGCGCGCTCGTGGTCGCCTTCGTGCTCTACTCGTTCCGGCCCCGGCACCCGCTGCTCGACCTGCGGCTGTTCCGCAACCGCAACCTGACCATCGCCACCGTCACCATGTTCGTGTTCATCATCGCGTTCATGGGCGCGGGCCTGCTGTTCCCCAGCTACTTCCTCCAGGTGCGCGGCGAGACGACGCTGACCGCGGGCCTGCTGATCGCGCCGCAGGGCATCGGCGCGATGCTGACCATGCCGATCGCCGGCATGCTCGCCGACCGCGTGCCGGTCGGCCGGACGGTGCCGTTCGCGCTGGTGCTCATCGCGGCCGGGTTCTTCACCTTCACCCAGCTCGGCACCGACACGTCCTACTGGCTGCTCTGCGGCTCGCTGTTCGTGATGGGCCTCGGCATGGGCGGCACGATGATGCCGATCATGACCTCCGCGCTGAAGACGCTCAGCGCGGCGGAGGTGGCGCGCGGCTCCACGCTCGTCAACATCCTCCAGCAGATCGGCGGCTCGGTCGGCGCCGCGGTCATGTCGGTCATCCTCACCAGCGAGCTGAACGGCTCGCGGCCGATCCCCGGCGTCACCGACCCGGCCACCGGCGCCCCGCTGACCGAGGCCCAGCTCGCCATCGCCTCCCAGCAGCAGCCCGAGCTGATCCAGCAGTTCCCGGTGCCGCCGTCGCTGATCGAGCGCGGGCTCGACTACGCGGCGAACTCCTTCTCCACCACGTTCTGGGTCGCCTTCGGCCTGGTGCTGCTGACCTTCATTCCGGCCGCGTTCCTGCCCCGCCGCCGTGAGCCCTCGCACCTGCTCGACGGCGACCCGGGCGAGGACAAGCGTCCGGTGCCGGTCCCGATCCACTGACCGCCGCCGTCACCCAGGGCCGGACGCACATGCGTCCGGCCCTGGGCCGTTTCCGGCGCCGCGATCCGCCACCCCGGCCACGGCCGGCGCCTAGGATCGGAGACGGAACCGGAGGAAGGCGGCCAGCGTGAGCGCAGACGACGCGCAGCGGTCGGCGCGACGGCGTAACCGGCTGCTGCTCGCGGGCCTGCTCGCCGTCGTCGGGCTGATCCTGCTGCTGCTCGGCCTCACCGTCGCCACCGGCACCGTCGCCGGCGTCGAGGTGGTGCTCGCGTTGTTGCTGCTGGTCACCAGCTACGCGATCCAGCGGGTGGCCCGCCGCGAGACCGTCTACCGCGACGAGCGGCGCTGACCGGTCCGGCGGTCCGGCCGGGCTAGGCTGCCGGTGTGGATCACGAAGACCGGATTGCGCTGTTCCTCGACTACGAGAACCTGGCCCTTGGCGTACGGGACCATCACGGTGGTCGGCCGTTCGACTTCCGGCCGATCGCCGACGCGCTCGCCGAGCGGGGACGCGTGGTGGTACGCCGGGCGTACGCCGACTGGTCGTACTTCGACGAGGACCGGCGGATGCTCACCCGCTCACACGTCGAACTGATCGAGATCCCCCAGCGGATGGGGGCCTCGCGCAAGAACGCCGCCGACATCAAGATGGCGGTGGACGCGGTCGAGCTGGCGTTCGAGCGCGGCTACATCTCCACGTTCGTGATCTGCACCGGGGACAGCGACTTCACCCCGCTGGTGCACAAGCTGCGCGAACTCAACAAGCGGGTGATCGGCGTCGGGGTGGAGAAGTCCACCTCCGCGCTGCTGCCGCCGGCGTGCGACGAGTTCCTCTACTACGACCGCCTCGAAGGCGTGGACGTGCCGCCACCGGCCGCACGCCGGTCGCGCCCGGCCCGGCCCTCACCGGCGGAGCCGGCGCCCGAGCCGGCCGTCGAGACCGCCCCGGCCGAGGAGGAGTCGGCCCGGGACGTCGACACGCTCGCCGTCCAGCTGGTGCAGACGGTGGCCGGCATGCAGGGCAGCTCCAGTGGCGACGTGACCGCCTCCGCGCTCAAGCGCGCGCTGCTGCGCAAGGACCCCACGTTCAGCGAGTCCGACTACGGCTTCCGGACCTTCGGTGAACTGCTGCGCCACCTCGCGGCGCACAACGTGGTGGAACTGGCCGCCGGACCGGCGAAGGGCGACCCGGAGGTGTCCCTTCCCGAGCAGGGCGACCGGGAGGTCGCGTTCGGGCTGCTGCGCTCCGTGGTGGTGGACCTCGCCGCGGACGGCGGGGCGGTGGCGCTGTCCGGCCTGAAGGACCAGCTGCGGCGGGCTCGGCCCGACTTCAGCGAGAAGAAGCTCGGCTACCGCAGCTTCCTCCAGTTCTGCAAGGCCGCCGCGACGGGCGGCGTGGTGGAGTTGCGCTGGAGCCCCGACGACGGCGACTACCTCCTCACTCCCCAGACCCCCTGACCGAGCCCTCCCCGCCCTCCGCCGCCGCCGCCCGCCCGCCGCCCCCGCGATCTTGCACTTGCTGACCCCTGAAAGCGGGATGAATCGCCCATCCCGAGGGCAGTAAGTGCAAGATCGTCGGGGCTCGGGGCTCGGGGCTCGGGGCTCGGGGCTCGGGGCTCGGGGCTCGGGGCTCGGGGCTCGGGGCTCGGGGCTCGGCTTGATCCACGCCAGCTCGGCGAGGTGGCGGGGTCCGAGGCCGCCGGATGCCGCCACCTCGGCGCACTGGTGTCGATCAAGCAGCCGCCGCGGCAACCGCCCGGGCGCGGACACCTCGTTCGCCGTCCTCGGGGGACGTGAGGACGGCGGCACCTTCGTCCCCGGCTGGCACTCGGCTCTGCGAGGTCAGGAGAGGGCCGGGTCTACCTGGACTGTCGCGCCGAGCCCTACCGCGAGGCCGAGCCGTCGGCCGACCTGGCCCACCAGGTCCAGCAGGGGCGGCTCGGAGGAGACGGTCGGGCTCGGGTCGCCGGTGGGGCCGGGCTCCCCGGTCGGGTCCGGGTCGCTCGTCGGGCTCGCGGTCGGCGCCGGAGTCACCTGGCCGGCGGGAGGGCTGGGCGGCTCGACAGGTGTCGACGGGCGGTCGCCGACCCGTGCCGGCGGCGACCCGGCGACGGGCGGTGCGGTGGTGAGGATCCGCGCCCCGGACTCCGCGGTCGCCGCCGGGGGACGCTTCGGTGGCGGCGCGGGCCGGGTCGGCCGGACCACCGGCGACGACGGGCCGACTGGAGTCGCCACGGGCGGCACCCCAGGCGCGGGGGGTGCGGCTGTGGTGGCGGGCGCGGTCGCCTGTCCGTGCGCCGCGTCGGTCTGCCCGGCTGTCGCCGTCCAGGTGCCGGCGGACGTGACGCCCAGCAGCACGGCCACCGCCGCGACGCCCGCTGCGGCCAGCCGCTGGGGGAGTGCCCGGT
>NZ_JBXUOV010000142.1:0-14755 GCF_057196585.1 Micromonospora sp. ATLC20 | reverse complement strand
CGTCGGGGCGCTGGGCGCGGTGCTGGTGGCGATGGGCGCGCTGGGCGCGCTCGTGGCCGCCGCCAACGACACCGCCGAACCGGCCACGAAGATCGACAAGACCGCGCCCGCGGTGGCGCCGAGCGACCCGGCCGCGGAGCCGGTCGCCGACGAGCCGTCGGCCGACGACGAGTACACCTACCGCCCGGTCGGCCCGGGCGGCCGGCCGTCGGCCACGCCCTCGGTGACTCCGAGCACCTCGGCGACCCCGTCGGCGCAGCCGAGCGTCACCGACGAGCCGGCCCCGTCGGCCGAGCCGAGCAGCACGCCGTCGAGCGCGCCGACGACGACGGCACCCACCACGGCGCCGGCGCCGGACCCGACCACCGCCGACCCCGGCACCGGCGGCGGTGACACCGGCGGGCAGCCGGCCACCCAGCCCTGACCCACCACGAGCCGGCCCCGCCCACGGCGGAGCCGGCTCGTCCGTGTCCGGGTGGCGGTGCTCAGTCCGCGCCGAGCGACGCCACCACCGGCCGGGACAGCGCCCGGCGGGCCGGCAGGACCGAGGCGAGCAGCGCGGCCAGCACCGCCACCGCGACGATCAGCCCGATCCGCGCCCAGGGCAGCACCAGCGTGAAGTCGCCGCCGATGCGGGCCACCACTGCCATCGCCCCGGCCGCCGCCCCGGTGCCGAGCGCGATGCCGAGCAGCGTGCCGACGAGCGCGGTGAGCACCGCCTCGACCGCCAGCACGCCCCGCATCCCGGCCCGGCTCAGCCCGACCGCGCGCAGCACCGCCGTCTCCCGGGTGCGTTCCACCACCGACAGGCTGAGCGTGTTGGCGACCCCGACCAGCGAGATCACCACGGCCAGGCCGAGCAGCGCGGTGACGAACCCCAGCACCATGTCGACGGTGCCGGTGAGCATCTTCTTGTACGCGGCCTGGTCCATCACGTTCACCGTCGGATAGCGGGCCAGCACCGACTCGACGGCGGTCCGGGCGGCGTCGACACCCACCCCGGGGGCCGGGTCCACCTCGGCCAGGTAGCCGCGCTCGGTGGGGAACATGGCGGTGAAGTCGGTGTCCAGCACGTCCACCAGGTGGCCGGCGGGCACCGGGCTGCCGGCCAGGACCGGCTCCTCGTCGGCCACCACCGCGACGACCCGGAACGGGCGGCCCGCCAGCGTGATCGTGGAGCCGGCCGTCCAGCCCCGCGCCGCGGCCAGCTCGCGGTGCACCAGCACCGAACCCGGGCCCAGGTCCGCCGGGTCACCGGCGTCCACCGCGGACAGCGTGCGCCGGACCAGCGCCGGATGCGCGGCGCGCAGCTGCACGTCGCCGACCACCCGGCTGCGCTGCTCGTGCACCACACCCAGCTCCGGGCGGGCGGCCAGGTCGTCGGCGACGGTGGCCGGCAGGTCGCCGCCGATACCGGTGACCAGGAAGTCCACGCCGATCCGGGCGTCCACCGCGCGTTCGATGCCGGACTTGACGCTCGCGGCGCCGACCACGAACGCGGAGACGAGCCCGATGCCGATCACCATTGCCGTCGCGGTGGCGGCGACCCGGCGCGGGTTGCGTACCGCGTTCGACACGGCCAGCCCGCCGGTGGCGCCGAACGCCGCGCGGAACGGCCCGCCGAGCATCCGTACCAGGGCCGGCACCAGCACCGGGCCGAACGCCACGATGCCGCCGAAGGCCAGCAACGCGCCGGCCGCGACCAGCACCACCTGGCCGGTGGCTCCCGCGCCGGCCAGCGCCGCCACACCGGCGGCGAGCGCCAGTGCGCCGACCGCCAGCCGGACCCGCCCGGCCGGGCGTACCGGGTTGATCGCCGCGTCGGTGAGCGCGGCCACCGGGGCGACGCGGGTGCCCTGCCAGGCCGGCAGCGCGGCCGACGCCACGGTGAGCAGCGTCCCCAGCCCCAGCGAGAGCAGCAGCGTCCGCGGGGTCAGGGTGAGCCCGCTGCCGAGCGGCGCGCCGGTGCCGGCGAGCAGGACGCCGAGGCCGCCGGCCACCGCCGCGCCGGCCAGCACCCCGGCCGCGGAGGCGAGCAGGCCGGTCACCGCCGCCTCGGACAGCGTGGCCCGGTAGATCTGTCCCCGGGTGGCGCCGACCAGGCGCAGCAGCGCGGTACGCCGGGAGCGCTGGGCGAGCACGATGGCGAAGGTGTTGGCGATCACGAAGCCGGCCACCACCACCGCCACCGCCGCGAACGTGCCCAGCAGCATGCCGAACTGCCGCAGGTCGCGGACCGCGTCGTCGACCGCGGCGTCGAGGATGGCATCGCGGTCCCGGACCGTCACGTCCGGTCCCACCACGGCGCGGATCCGGTCGGCGAGCGCGGCCGTGTCCACCCCGGGCCGCGCCGCCACCATGATCCGGCCGTACCCCTTCTCGCCGCCGACGGTGAGCGCGTCCGGTCCGGTCAACCCGATGTACGGGCCGCCGACGTCGCGGGAGCTGCCGTCCACGTCGACGGTGCCGACCAGGGTGTACGGGCGGGCCGCGCCGTCCTGCCCGCCGATCGACACCGGCCCGCCGACGGTGAAGCGCTGCTCGGCGACGGTCTCGTCGTCGAGCACCACCTCGCCGGGGCGCTGCGGCAGCCGCCCGGCGACCAGGTCGTAGGACTGCAGGTCCGTCTCGGTGGGGATCGCGGCGAGCACCGCGTACCCGAGCACGGGACGGCCGTCGCGGCCGACCACCCCGGCGGAGCCGGTCAGCTCGCCCGCGGCGGCGGCCACCCCGTCGACGGCGCGCACCCGGTCCACGAGCGCCGGGGGCAGCGGGTCGGTCTCGGCGTACGCGGCCAGGTCGGTGTGCCTGTCGAACTCACCGGCCCGCTCGTACGCCCCGGCGCGCATGCCGTCGATGAACATCAGCGTGCCGGCGACGAACGCGACGCCGAGCACGATCGCCAGCGAGGACAGCAGCAGGCGCAGGCCGTCGGCGCGGACCTGGCGCAGGGTCAGGCGCAACATCCCGGTCACCGCCCCGCCGGGGTCACGGCCGGGTCGAGCCGGCTGAGCGCGTCCCGGACCGCGCCGACCGTCGGCGCGTGCAGTTCGTCGACCAGCCGGCCGTCGGCGAGGAAGACCACCCGGTCGGCGTACGCGGCGGCGGCCGGGTCGTGGGTGACCATGACGACGGTCTGGCCGAGCGTGTCGACCGCCTCGCGCAGCAGCCGCAGCACCTCCGCGCCGGAGCGCGAGTCGAGGTTGCCGGTCGGCTCGTCGGCGAAGATCACCCACGGCCGGGTGATCAGGGCGCGGGCCACCGCGACGCGCTGCTGCTGGCCGCCCGACAGCTCCGCCGGGCGGTGTCCGAGGCGATCGGTCAGGCCGACCGCGGCCACCACCTGACGCAGCCAGGTCGGGTCCGGGCGGCGGCCGGCGATGGCCAGCGGGAGGACGACGTTCTCCTCGGCGGTGAGCGTGGGCAGCAGGTTGAACTTCTGGAAGACGAAGCCGATCCGGTCCCGGCGCAGCCGGGTGAGCCGCCGGTCGTCCAGGCCCGTCAGGTCGGCGTCGCCGATGTGGACCGCCCCGGCGGTCGGCCGGTCGAGGCCGGCGAGGCAGTGCAGCAGTGTGGACTTGCCGGAGCCGGAGGGGCCCATCACGGCGGTGAACCGGGCGGCGGCCAGGTCGAGGTCGACGCCGTCGAGCGCGACGACGCGGGACTGGCCGGCGCCGTACTCCTTGCGCAGCGCGCGGGCGGCGAGGGCGACGCCTGTGGTCGGTGGTGCGGACACTGTGGTGCTCCTGTCGGACACGGTCTGAAGACCCTTCCGACGCTAGGTCCGGCACCGCTGAGTCGATCTCCACCTGCGCGCTCGACCTCGGTGCGACCACGGTCGTCCCCCACCGGGGGAACCCGTACGACCTGAGACGTACGGCCGGTCAGCCGCCGGGCGTGACCAGGCCGCTCTCGTACGCCAGCACCACCGCCTGGACCCGGTCGCGGAGCTGGAGCTTGGCCAGGATGCGGCCCACGTGGGTCTTCACCGTCGCCTCCGCGACGTGCACCCGGGCGGCGATCTCGGCGTTGGAGAGCCCCTGCGCCACCAGCAGCAGCACCTCGCGCTCCCGCTCGGTGAGCTGGGCCAGCCGGGGGTCGGCGGCCGGCGCGGGACCGAGCTGCCCGGCGAACCGGTCGAGCAGCCGCCGGGTGATCGACGGTGCCACCACCGAGTCGCCCTGGGCCACCACCCGGATCGCGGCCATGAGCTCCTCCGGCGGCACGTTCTTGAGCAGGAACCCGCTCGCCCCGGCGCGCAGCGCGGCGAACGCGTCGGCCTCGGTGTCGAACGTGGTGAGCACCAGCACGCGCGGGCCGCCGCCGTCCGGGCGGGCGCAGATCCGCCGGGTCGCCTCCACCCCGTCCATGGTGGGCATGCGCAGGTCCATCACCACCACGTCGGCCTCGACCCGGTCCAGCACCCGCAGCGCGTCCGCGCCGTCGATGGCCTCGCCGACCACCTCCAGGTCCGGCTGGGAGTCGAGCACCATCCGGAACCCGGCCCGCACCAGCATCTGGTCGTCGACGATCATCACTCGCACTGTCACGCCGCCGCGCTCCCTTCCCCGGTGCCGGCGCCCGCCGGCAGTGGCAGCCGCGCCTGTACCCGCCAGCCGCCGGCGAGTGTGGGGCCGGCGGAGAGGCTGCCGTCGTACACCCCGACCCGTTCCCGCATGCCGACCAGGCCGTGCCCGCCGGACGGCGCCGGCCGGACCACCGGAGCGCCGCCGCCGTCGTCGACCGCCCGGACCACGACGGCGTCGGCGGCCCAGTCCAGCGTCAGCTCCACCGACGCGCCGACACCGGCGTGCTTGAGCGCGTTGGTCAGGCTCTCCTGCACCACCCGGTAGACGGTCAGCTCCAGGCCGGGCGGCAGCGCCCGCGGCGTGCCGGCGCCGCCGCAGGTGATCCGCAGCCCGGCGGCGCGGAACCGGTCGAGCAACGCGGGTAACTCCACCAGCGCGGGCCGCCGATGCGCCGGCTCGGCGGCCGGCTGGTCCGCCGGCGCCGGCTCCGGGCGGTCCGGTTCCCGGAGTACGCCGACCAGCCGCCGCATCTCCTCCAGCGCCGCCCGGCCGGTGTCGGCGACCACCTTGGCCGCCTCCCGGGCGGTGGCCGGGTCCCGGTCGAGCGTGAACCGCACCCCGTCGGCCTGCACGATCATCACGGCCATGCTGTGGGCGACCACGTCGTGCAACTCACGGGCGATGCGGGTGCGTTCCTCGGCGACGGCGGCGCGCGCCTCGGCCTCCCGCTCGCGTTCCAGCGTGGCGGCGCGTTCCTCCAGGCTGAGCACGTAGAGCCGGCGGGTCCGCAGGTTCAGTCCGGCCAGGAAGACCGCGCCGACGATCAGGGTGTAGAAGAACGCGCCCATCCACCAGGGACCGGTGCCGGGCGTCTGGAGCGCGGCGAGTACCCCGCCGATCACGGCGACGATCCCGGCGGCGATGCCGTCGCGGAGCCGGTCGGCGTACTTGACCACGCTGTAGAGGGCGATCAGGACGGCGATGTCGTAGCTGAGCGGGCCCCAGCCGGCGATCACCTGGACCAGCGCGAGCGCGGCCACCAGGGCGCCCACGGCCGACGGGTGGGTACGCCGGAGGAACAGCGCCGCCGCCATCGCCAGGCCGACAGCGGTCGCCGGGATCCCGGTCTGCCCGGCGACGAAGCCGGACAGCGCGAAGAACGCGACGAGGCCGCAGACTGCCGCGTCGAACGCGACACCCCGCAGCGGGCGACCGAGGATCAGGCGGTTCACGATCCCCCAGCCTAGGCCCGCCCCTGCGTCCTCCCCCGCCCGCTCCCAGGTCAGCGGGTCAGGAGGGCCTGCATGCGGCTGATCTCGGCGGACTGCTCGACGGCCACCGAGGTGGCGAACTCCTGCATCGGCTGGTCGACGCCGACCTTCAGCAGGTCGGTGGACATGACGATCGCGCCCCGGTGGTGGTCGGACATCATCTGCACGAACAGCTTGTCGAACTCCGCGCCGCGGGCGTCGGCGAGCCGCCGCATCGCCTCCGGGGACTGCATCCCGCGCATGCTGCCGTGGTCGTGCCCGGGTACGTCGGCGGGCAGGTCGCGCGTGCTGAGCCAGGCCCGCAGCAGGCCGACCTCCGGGCCCTGCGCGGCACGGATCCGGTCGGCCACGGCGCGCACCCGCGCGTCGGCGGCGCGCTCGGGCGCGAGGGCGGCCATCTCCAGGGCCTGCTCGTGGTGCGGGATCATCATCCGGACGTACCAGACGTCGAGGCTGTTCCAGCGCGGCGTGGTGGCGCCCCGGACCTGTTCGGCCGGGCGGGTCGCGGCGGGCTCCCCCGGGCGCCCCGGTACCACCACGGGTGGCGCCGACCCGGCGGCGCTCGCGCTCGGCGCGGCCGCCGCGGCGGTTCCGGCCGCCTCCGGGGTACGGGTGTCCTCGCGCCCGGTCAGCGCCAGTGCGCCGACCACCACGAGGGTCACCAGTGCTGTGACGCCCACCCACACACGCGCCTGCCGGCTGGTCATACGACGCCTCCTCCGGTCAAGGTGACAGCGATCCTATCCATAGACGAAAGTTCCCAAGTGTGACCCAGGTCACATTGATGGCCGTCTCAAATAGGTAAGGTGTGGCGAATCATGACCCCCTTTCGAAGGGCGTTGCCGATGATCAGCCTCCGCACGTCCCGAATCCGGACCGTCAGCCTGGCCGCCGCCGGCCTGCTGCTCGCCGGCGTGTTCACCGCGCCCCCGAGCAGCGCGCAGGAGATCCCCCGCGCCCAGGCCGCCCCGGCCACCGTGGACAACGCCGTCCCCGGTGTCGACGAGATCTCCAGCAGCCCCAACCTGCGCCAGGTGGCGAACCTGCCGAAGCAGGCGCCGTTCGACACCACCGCCGCCCTCGGCACCGACATCGCCTTCCAGGGGCGGTACGCGTTCGTCGGCAACTACGACGGGTTCGTCGTCTACGACGTCTCCCGCCCGAACCGCCCGGCGATCGTGTCCCAGGTGCTCTGCCCCGGCTCGCAGAACGACATCTCGGTCCACGGCGACCTGCTGTTCCTGTCGACCGACTCCTCCCGCAGCGACGACTCCTGCGCCAGCACCACCCAGCCGGCGTCAGTGAAGGAGTCCTGGGAGGGCATCAAGATCTTCGACATCCGGGACAAGCGCAACCCGCGCTACATCAAGTCGGTGGAGACGGCGTGCGGCTCGCACACCCACACCCTGGTGCCCGGCAAGGACAAGCGGAACGTCTACCTGTACGTCTCCTCGTACAGCCCGCGGGCCGAGTTCCCGGACTGCCAGCCGCCGCACGACTCCATCTCCATCGTCAAGGTGCCGGTGAAGAACCCCACCACCGCCTCCGTGGTCGCCACGCCGAACCTGTTCCCGGACGGCGGCTACCCGGGCATCCCGGGTCAGTCGTCGGCCACCACCGGCTGCCACGACATCACCGCGTACCCGTCGAAGGACCTGGCCGCGGGCGCCTGCATGGGTGACGGCGTCCTGCTGGACATCAAGAACCGTGAGGCGCCCCGGGTGATCGAGCGGGTCACCGACGCGGAGAACTTCGCGTTCTGGCACTCGGCCACGTTCAACAACGCCGGCACCAAGGTCGTCTTCACCGACGAGCTGGGCGGCGGCGGCGCGGCCACCTGCAACGAGGTGGTCGGCCCGAACCGCGGCGCGGACGCCATCTACGACATCACCGGCCGCGGCGACGCCCGCAAGCTGGAGTTCCGCAGCTACTACAAGATCCCCCGGGTCAACGCCGACACGGAGAACTGCGTGGCCCACAACGGCTCGCTGATCCCGGTGCCCGGCCGCGACATCATGGTCCAGGCCTGGTACCAGGGCGGCATCTCGGTGTGGGACTTCACCGACTCGCGCAAGCCCAAGGAGATCGCCTACTGGGAGCGCGGGCCGCTGGACGCCTCGCAGCTGCGTACCGGCGGGTCGTGGTCGGCCTACTGGTACAACGGCCACATCTACTCCAGCGACATCCAGAAGGGACTGGACGTGCTGGAGCTGCGTGACCCGCGTACCTGGCTGGCGCAGTTCCTGCTGGTGCCCGAGCTGAACGTGCAGACCCAGGCCGGTTACCTGAGCTGGTGACCCGCTGACCGTCGACGGGCCCGGTGCTCCCCCTCGCGGGGACGCCGGGCCCGTCGCGGTCCGCGCCCCCGTCACGCCTCGTAGGAGATGAACTCCAGGAGGCTCCCGTCGGGGTCGCGGAAGTAGACACTCGTCCCGGGGCCGCCGGCGCCGAACCGCGGGACCGGCCCCGTCTCCACCTCGACGCCGTGACGGCGCAGGTGCGCCACCGCCGCGTCGACCGGGCCGTCCCAGACGAGACAGACGTCGCTGTTGCCGGGGCGGACGGGCAGGCGGGCGACGTTGCCGGCGAGGTCCGTCCCCGGCCCGTGCACGCTGAGCTGGGTGGGCCCGATCCGGAACGCGACGCGCTCGCCGCCGACGCCGATCACCTCGGCGCCGACCACGTCGCGATAGAAGTCGGTGGCGACCCGCCAGTCCGAAACGGCGATCACGACGTGGTCCAGCCGGGTCACGGGCGTCATCGTCCGACAGTAACTCCGGCGCGGACCGCAGGCGCCCTGGTCAGCTCATCGGCAGCCGGTAGTCGCGGGTGCCGCCGCCGGCCGTGACCACGCGCACCTCGCCGCTGCGCAGCCCGTACGTCACCGACCAGCGGGTGTGCGACTGGCGTACCGCGTTCAGCAGCCGCAGCGCCCCGGCCGCGTCGACCACCCCGCCGGCGCGGTCCAGCTCCTTCGCCAGCACCCCGTACCGGTGGTCCTGGCGCAGCTCGCGGTCCGGCACGCCGACGGCGGGCACGTTGGTCAGCGCCTGCCACGGGCCCTGCCGCCGGTCCACGGAGAGCTTCCCGTCGACGAACTCCACCACGGCGGACGCGCCCGTCGCGTCGGCCAGCAGGTAGTGCAGCGGCGGGCCGCCGTCGAAGTCGAGGTTGTAGCGCCGGAAGACGGCGACCGCCTCGTCCACGGTGGCGGCCGAGTCGAGCACCAGGCGCAGGATGCGCACCGAGCCCACAGTCGGCAGTCCCGGCACCGGCTCGGCGCGCGCACCGTCGTCGGCGGCCAGCCCGACCGCGAGACCCCGCTCGTTCATGCCGTCGAACGGCAGCAGCGGCGCGTCCAGCAGCCGCCGGTCCCCGGTCGGGTCGGCGGACACGCCCAGGTACGAGATGTCGACCAGCGAGATCGAGGCGTACCCGTCCGGCGGGTCGGTGCGCAGCACCAGCGCGGGATTGGGCTCCCAGTCGAAGTTGCGGGCGAACAACGGGCGCTCCCGGTCGCCGAGCGCGGCGAACAGCGAGCAGCCGAACGGGCTCGGCGGCGTGGACCCGGCCAGCCCGGCGGTCGGGTCGTAGTCGCCGTCGTACTTCATCTCGTACATCGGCAGGTCGTCGATCTTGCGGAGGCTGGCCAGGGTCCGCTCGACCTGCCCCGGGTCCTGCCGGGACGCGGTCGGTGAGCCGGCCGCGGCCGGCGGGCCGGACCGGCGGCTCTCCCCGCAGGCCGTGGCGAGCAGGAGCAGCGCGAGCCCGCCGGCGATGAGGGTCCTCCGCATGACAGCGACGCTAGAAGAGGCGTGCGCCGATGTCCATCCGGGACCCGGTCAGCTCCGCACGACAGCGAACATCCAGCAGCCGTACACCACGTTGCGGCTGTGCAGCTGGTCCACCGCCGGGTCGGCGAACAGCTCCGCGATCACCGCCTCCGGATCGCCGCCGTCGTGTCGCCGTCCGCCCACGATGCGGCCCCGGCTGTCGTACGCGCGCAGCACCTGCTCCCGTCCGCGCCACCGCGACGGGTACGTCGTCACGTCGTCCGGGCCGGCGCATTCGGTGGCGTGCGCGAACACCGGCCCCACCTCGCGGTACGGGCCGGGCGGCAGCGGCGGGGCGTACCCGAACAACAGCAGCGCCTCGTCCGGCCGGGCGTCGCGCAGGCAGCAGCGCAGCGGCTCGCCGCCGGTGGCGCGCCGGTGCTCGGGCGGCTGGCCGGTGGCGTCGCGGCCGGTGCGGCGCAGCTCGGCGAGCGTGCCGGCGGGCAGCGGGCGGATTCCGAACGCGGTACGGGTGGTCGTCACGGTCCCAGCCTGGCGCGGCCCCGGCCGCCGCGCTGGCGGTGATCGGACCTGGCGTTCGGGCAGCGCGAGATTGCCGGCCGCGCGGGCACCGCGGACCGCGTCCGGCGCCGACAATGGCCGGATGGACGTTGACGACTACCGGGCCCACTCCCCGTACAGCGATCCCCGCCCCCACGCGGCGCTGCTCGACGCCGTGCCCGCCGACCTGCCCACCGTCGCGGCGACCGCACGCAACGTGATCGTCCACTACCGCGCCGGCGGCGTGGAGCTGCCGGACGTCCGCCAGGCCGAGGGGAACCTGCGCTGGATGGACCGCATCCTCGACACCGACCAGTCCCGGTTCCCGCTGCCGCTGACCGCCGAGCGCCCGGCCGCCGAGCGGGTCGCCGGCTGCTGCCGGGACCATGCGCTGTTCGTCGTCGCGGCGCTGCGTCAGCACGGCGTACCGGCCCGCAGCCGGGTCGGCTTCGCCGGCTACTTCGTGCCCGGCTGGCACCACGACCACGTGCTCGCCGAGTGGTGGAACGGCGAGCGCTGGGTCTGGTCCGACCCGGAGCTGGACCCGGCCGGCGAGCAGCCGTTCGACGGCTACGACATCGACCCGGAGGCGGGGCACTTCGAGTCGGCGGCCCGGGTGTGGCTGGCGTACCGGGCGGGCCGGATCGACCCGGACACCTACGGCGTGGACCCGTCGCTACCGATCCGGGGCGGCTGGCTCGTCCACGACTACGTGCTGCTGGAGCTGGCCCACCGGCACAAGGACGAGGTGCTGCTCTGGGACGGGTTCGGGGCGATGACCGAGGACCTGACCGGCGTCGATCTCACCCTCGTCGACGAGGTCGCCACGCTGCTGGTGGCCGCCGACCGCGGCGACGCCGCCGCCGGGCGTGAGCTGGCCCGGCGGTACGCCTCGGACGCCCGGTTGCGTCCGGGCCCGACGGTGCACTGCGCCGACCCGGTCTCCGGCGTGACCGCCGACGTGGACCTGCGGCGCTGACCCGTGCGGCGGCCGCGCACCGGCCGGTCACCCCGGCCGCGCGGGCTCACCCGGGCAGGGGCGCCTCGTCGCCTCGGGTGCGACGCGGGTTGACCAGCCGGCGGACCATCGGGGCGGCGTTCCAGCGGGCCGCGCCGACCAGGTCCCGGGCGTGTTCCAGCACCGTGTAGTCGGGCCGGGCTATGCCCTCGGCGATGGCCCGGTCGAGGTCGTTGCCGCAGCGGGTGAGCACGCTGTCGAAGTCCCGGCGGACCGGTTCGAGCAGGTCGTAGCCGAAGGAGCGGTGCAGCCGGGCGAACAGCGGTTTGTAGAGGCGGGCCCGTTCGTGCAGCCCCGACGAGTACGACATCGGGTTCTTCGGCCGCTGCCGCACGTAGGAGGGCAGCAGGTCCGCGAAGGCCCGCCGGACGATCCACTTCTCCTGCCCGTCGCGCAGTTTCACGTCCAGCGGCAGCCGCATGGCCAGCTCGACGACACTGAGGTCGAGGAACGGCACCCGGGCCTCCACGCCGTGCGCCATGCTGGCCCGGTCCACCCGTTGCAGCTCGGTCCGGCACAGGTTGCGGATCTTGTGCAGGAACAGCCGGCGGGACCGCTCCGGCCCGACCCGGTGGTACATCGGGTACCCGCCGAACAACTCGTCGGAGCCGTCGCCGGTGAGCACCACCCGGACGCCCAGCTCGCGCAGCCGCCGGAAGATCGGCACCGAGACGACGGCGTTGATGATGTCGCCGTACTCGGTCAGCTCGGAGATCAGGATCGCCTCGCGGACGTCGGTGAGCCGGATGTCACGGGGGCGCAGCTCGATCACCTCGTGCGGTACGCCGAGGTCGGCGGCGAGCCGCCGGGCGTACGCCACGTCCGGGCTCTCCGGCACGCCGATGGTGACCGCCACGCAGTCCGGGTGCAGTTCCCGGGCGTGCAGCAGCGCCAGCGAGCTGTCCAGACCGCCGGAGAGCACCACGCCGACGGTGAGGTCGGTGTCCAGCCGGGCGCGCATCGCGTCGGTCAGCGCGACGCGGACCAGCAGGGCCGCCTCGTCCGGGTCGTCGATCACCGGCAGGCCGTCGCCGAGGGTGAGCAGGTCGACGTGCGGGCCGAGCCGGACCGGGCGGCCGGGCTCGGCCCAGCCGTGGTGCCCGGGTGCCACCTCGCCGATCGGCGCGCCGTGCCCGACGAGCGCCTTGACCTCGGAGGCGAGGTGCAGGCAGCCGGGCAGGCGGGACCAGTACAGCGGCTTGACGCCGAGCGGGTCGCGGGCCAGGTACGCCCGGCCGCTGTCGCGCTCGACGATGACGAACGCGTACTCGCCGCGCAGCCGCCGGACCGCGTTCTCGCCCCACTGGCGGAACGCGGCGAGCACCACCTCGGTGTCGCCCGCGGTCCTGAACCGGTGCCCGAGCCGGGTCAGCTGGGCGCGCAGCTCGTGGTGGTTGAAGATCTCGCCGTTGAAGCAGAGCAGGTGCCGCTCGTCCGGCGACATCCACGGCTGCACGGATCGTTCCCGGTCCACGATCTTCAGCCGCCGTACGCCGGCGAGCAGGCCGTTCTCCTGCCGGGTCTCGGTGACCTCGCCGCGCGGTGCGAGCGCCGCGAGCATCCGCCGGAACGTCGCCGGGTCCGCCTCGGGGCCGATGCTCAGCGCGATGCCGCACACCGGGTCACACCCCCATCTCGGCCTCGTACGCCCGCCGGTAGCGGCGGCGGACGGCCGGGGCGAGGCAGACGTGCCAGGCCTGTCCCTCGTCGACCACGTTCACCTCGCCGGCGTCCTGGCGGGCCAGCAGCAGCCCGGCCAGCGCCGGGCGGGCGCCGAAGCGGTCGTACCACTCCAGTTCGACGTCGGCGGCCCAGCCGAGGCAGTGCCCGCTGGGCACCATCGCCGCGTACCCGAGGCGGCGCAGCCGGTGCTGGTGCTCGGCGCTGCGGGCCAGGCTGGTCACCCAGAGCGGTGGCGTGCCGTCCGGCGCGATCGCGGTGAACTCGCGGGCCAGGTCGTTGAGGAACGCGATCATCTCGCGGCGGGCCCGGCGGAACAGCAGGCCGGCGGTACGCGGGGTGGCGTCCGGGCGCAGCCGCCGCCGGACCGCCCGCAGCCCGCGTCCCACCACTGTGGCGGGCTGTTCCTGGTAGCGGAACTCGACCAGGCCGCGGCGGCGCAGCCATTCCAGATCGACCAGTTCGGTGCTGGTGCGGACCTGGTCGTCGGTGAGGAACGTCGGGCTGTCCCGCCACCAGAGCACGTCCACGCGGGAGAGCAGGTAGATGCGGACCAGCGCGGTGAGGTCCTGCGCCGAGCTGCGCGCGTTGGGCTGGTAGCGGGCCATCTCCAGCAGCAGCGTCTCCCGGGCGCCGATCAGCCCCTGCGGGGTGGCGTCGAGGACGGCGGCGATGGCCGGTTCGCGCAGCCGCTGGTCGAGCAGCACCTGGCGGGCGGTGGTGGACGGCGCGTCGGCGAGCGCGCCCACCTCGACCAGGAGTTCCGCCACCGCCGCCCGGTACGCGGACAGGTCCGGCTCGGCGCCGGCGCGGCGACCGCCGGGCACCCGCCGGGCGGGAGCGGTGGACGTGACGGCGGGACCGGGCTGGCGACCTGGGCTGCGGCTGGGCACTCGCATGGTCTCCGTCCCCTCTCGGTCAGGACACGGCGTGATTGGGCCTGCACACACCGTAAAGACCGGCGAAGGCGCGATTCCTCCCATCTCCCCCGAAGTGCCCGATCAGGTGGCGGACGGCTGCACCAGCGCCTGCACCTCCTCGTATCCGGGCGGCGCCGGCAGGCCCGCGTCACGCCCGGCACCGATCGCGTCGGTCAGGTGCAGCGCCGCGCCGAGGGCGGCCCGGAACAGCAGTGAGCCGGTGCTGACCCGGGCCACGCCGAGCCGTCCGAGGGCTGCGAGGTCCGGGCCGCCCGGCCGGTAGAGCACGTTCAGCGGCAACCCCGCCTCGGCGGCGAGCAGGCCGACCAGGTCGTCGGGGGCGCCCGGCACGAACAGGCAGTCGGCCCCGGCGGCCCGGAACGCCGCCGCCCGCCGCCGTGCCTCGCCCAGGGGCGCCGGCACGCCCAGCCACCAGGCGTCGGTGCGGGCGTTGACGACCATCCGCGGCACTGCCGCGCGGACCGCCGCGATCACGGCGGCGACGTGCTCGGCCGGGGCCAGTCGCCCGTCCGGGCGCCCGTCCTCCAGGTTCACGCCGACCACGCCGAGCGCGGCCAGCTCGCCCACGAACCCGGCGACCTCCGCCGGGTCGTCGTGGAAGCCGTCCTCGATGTCCACCGTGAGCAGCGTCGGCAGGTCCCGCAGCCGGTACGCCAGCTCCAGCGTCTCCGCGCGGGTCGCCCGGACGGCATCCGGCTGCCCGGCGGCCGCCGCCACGCCCAGGCTGGTGGTGCCGATCGCCTGATGGCCCCGGGCGGCGAGCGCCGCGGCGGAGGCGTGGTCCCATGCGTTCGGCAGGAGCAGCGGGTCGCCGGGCCGGTGCAGGTCACGGAATGCGCGGTACCTGTCGGTCGTCATCGGATCACCTCGAGTCGGGTCGTCGGGACGTCAGGGGTCGAGGCGGGCGGGACGGCAGCGGCGGCGCAGCACGCCGACCACGCCGGCGGCCAGGGCGAGCGCGTGCCGCTGCCCGGGGCAGCCG
>NZ_JBXUOV010000141.1:0-14887 GCF_057196585.1 Micromonospora sp. ATLC20 | reverse complement strand
CAGGTACGCGTCCTCCAGGCTGGCCCGGCGCACCTCCAGCTCGCGTATCCGGTCGCCGTGCTCACGGAGCAGGTCGCGCAGGAACGCGGTGTGGCGCGGGTGCGACGACTGCGGTTCGCCGTCCGCCGGATCGGCGGGTGCGGCGCAGGGGTGGCGGCGGGTCGGCGGGTTCGGCTCGGCGGGCCCCGGGGTGTCGTCGGTGGACGCGCTCGCGGCGTCCGGTGGGCGGCTCGTCGCGGTGACCGGGGACGGCGCTCAGCGACGGCTCTGGATGTCGCGTGACGGCGGCGGGTCGTGGCTTCCGGTGATCACGCCGGTGCCGGTGCCGGACGGGGGCGACGCGGCGCTGGCGGTGGCGGTCCGCGACGACCGGCTGCTCGTGGTCGCCGATGACGGGAAAACATCCCGTGCCTGGTGGGGGGCGTTGTCAACCGTCGATCGGTAGCGGGTGGGGAGGGTATGGCTCGTTACCGAGGAATAGTCGGCGAAAGCCTTTGCCCGCCTTCGGTTCTTACGCCGATGGGCTTGAATCCGCCACGGCGTGTAACGGTTCGGTCAACCCCGCTTTCCAGGTCTTACGCCACCGCTCACGGTGGGATAACGTCCCGCCCCAGACCGGCGACGACGGTCTTGGTTCGTCCACCCCGCAAGGGCCAATCAGCGGCGGGTGGTTCGGATCATGGACGGAGGAGGGTTCGGGCCTTGAGGCAGAAGCTCGCACGCGTGATCGGCGGGGTCGCCATGCTGGCGCTCGTCGCCGGTGGCACCGCTTGTTCCAGCGGCAGCGACGATGAGGGTTCCGGGGGCAGCGCCTGCGGGAGCAAGATCGCTTTCTTCGGCGCGCTGACCGGTAGCTCGGCCGCGCTGGGCATCAACGAGAAGAACGGCGTCAAGCTGGCCGTCGACAAGTACAACAAGGAGAACCCGGACTGCAAGGTCGAGCTCGCCGAGCTCGACTCGCAGGGCAGCCCGGACCAGGCGCCGGGTCTGGCCCAGAAGGCGATCGACGACACCAAGATCCTGGGCGTCGTGGGTCCGGCCTACTCGGGCGAGTCCGAGGCCGCCGGCCCGCTGTTCAACGAGGCCGGCCTGGTCACCATCACCCCCTCCGCGACCCGTCCCAGCCTCGCCGAGCAGGGCTGGAAGACCTTCTTCCGCGCGGTCGGCAACGACCTGAGCCAGGGCCCCGCCGCCGGTAACTACATCAAGAACGTGATGAAGGCCGACCGGGTCTACGTCATCGACGACCAGTCCGCGTACGGCGCCGGCCTGGCCGACGAGGTCAAGAAGGTCCTCGGCGCCTCGGTCGTGGGCAGCGACAAGGTCCAGGGCGAGGGCAAGCAGACCGAGTTCTCCGGTGTGGTCACCAAGGTCAAGGCCGCCAACGTCAAGGCGGTCTTCTACGGCGGCTACTACCAGGAGGCCGGCCTGATCCGCAAGCAGCTCACCGCTGCCGGGGTCACCGCTCCGCTGGTCGCCGGTGACGGCGTGAACGACGGCGCGTACATCACCTCCGCCGGTGCGGCTGCCGCCGAGGGCACCATCCTCACCTGCCCCTGCGCTCCGTCCACCGAGGCCCGCGGCACCTTCGCCGCCGACTTCAAGGCGCTCAACGGCACCGACCCGGGCACCTACAGCGACACCGCCTACGACGCGGCGAACATCCTGCTGGCGGGCATCAAGGCCGGCAAGAGCAGCCGCGCCGACCTGCTGGAGTTCGTGAAGGGCTACAGCGGCGAGGGCGTTGCCGCCAGCTACAAGTTCGTCGAGGGCGGCGAGCTCGACCCGGCGCAGGTCAAGGTCTGGGCTTTCAAGGTGCAGGGCGGCAAGGTCGTCCCGGACCAGGAGATCCCCAAGTCCTGATCGTTCGATCGCTGGACTGGCGATTGAGTAGTGATCGCGGGTGCGGCCGGGAGCTGGCTCCCGGCCGCACCCTCTTTTTCTCTTGAGCGACGGAGCGTCCCTCCCTTGGACTTCGACGGATTGTTCTCCAACTTCGGGGAACTCACCACGACCGGCTTGACGCAGGGCGCCATCTACGCCCTGGTCGCGCTCGGCTACACGCTCGTGTACGGCGTGCTCAGGCTCATCAACTTCGCCCACTCCGAGGTCTTCATCGCCGGCGCGTTCGCCGCGATCTGGACCTGGAACGGCTTCGGACTCGACCAGAACTCGCAGGTCAGCGGCATCGGCTCGATCCTGTTCTACCTGCTGGTGGCGATGATCGTGGCAGCGATCGCCTCGGCGGGCACCGCGACGGTGATCGAACGGGTGGCGTACCGGCCGCTGCGCAAGCGCAACGCGCCGCCGCTGGCGTTCCTCATCACCGCCATCGGTGCCTCGATCGCCATCTCCGAGGCGTTCGGCGTCTACACCCGGCGGCGGCCGGAGGGTGCGCCGATCCTGGTCAGCTCGGAGCCGCTGTTCCACATCGCCGGGGTGCCGATCGACGCGGTGCAGCTGCTCACTATCGGTTCCGCGCTGGTGATGATGTTCGCGCTGGACCAGTTCATCAACCGCAGCCGTACCGGCCGCGGCATCCGGGCGGTGGCCCAGGACGCCAACACGGCGGCCCTGATGGGCGTCAACAAGGACCGCATCATCCTGATGGTCTTCATCGCCGGTGGCACCATGGCCGGCGTCGCGGGCCTGCTCTACGACGTGCGGATCCAGACGCTCACCTACAGCGTCGGCTTCCTGCTGGGCCTCAAGGCGTTCACCGCGGCGGTGCTCGGCGGTATCGGCAACCTGCGCGGCGCGCTCGTCGGCGGGTTGCTGCTCGGCGTCGTGGAGAACTACGCCGCGGGCCTGTTCGGCAGTCAGTGGAAGGACTTCGCCGCGTTCGCGGTGCTCGTCGTCCTGCTGATGTTCCGGCCGACCGGTCTGCTCGGCGAATCACTGGGGAGGGCACGCGCATGACGACCACCATCGACCCGCCGGAGCGGCGGGAGACGGCGGCGGACAAGCTGCGGCAGGGCCGGCACGCGATCTCGGAGCGCTGGCACCACGCGCCGCGCTGGGTGCGCTGGGTGCTGCTGGTCGCGGTCATCGCGTTCTTCTACGCGCTGCCGAACAAGGAGTTCTACCAGTACCTCGGGCCGATCCCGACCCCGGGAGCGAACTTCACCCAGGTGATGTTCACCGTCTCGATCTACGTGCTGCTGGCGGTCGGGCTCAACATCGTGGTCGGCTTCGCCGGCCTGCTCGACCTGGGCTACTTCGGCTTCTTCGCCGTCGGCGCGTACACGGTAGCGGTGCTGACCTCGCCGAGCAGCGACCTCAAGACGCTGTGGCCGTGGCTGGCGGTGGTGCCGATCGCGATCGGTCTCACCATGGTCTCCGGCGTCATGCTGGGCACGCCGACGCTGCGCCTGCGCGGCGACTACCTGGCGCTGGTGACGCTCGGCTTCGCCGAGATGATCCGGATCGCGGCGGTCAGCTCCGAGTTCCTCAAGGGACAGCGCGGCTTCAACCAGATCCCGCACCCGCCCGGCGAGTACGCCGACGGGCGGCCGTGGTTCGGCGTGCTCGACGCCCGCCCGTACTACTGGCTGGTGCTCACGCTGATCATCCTGGTGGTGATCGGGGTGCGGAACCTGACCCACAGCCGGGTCGGCCGGGCCTGGATCTCGATCCGCGAGGACGAGGACGCCGCCCAGCTCATGGGCGTGCCGACGTTCAAGTTCAAGCTGTGGGCGTTCGCCTCCGGCGCGGCCATCGCCGGCCTGGCCGGTGCGCTGTTCGCCGGTAAGCAGAACTTCGTCAACTCGCAGAACTTCGAGCTGCTCAACTCGATCATCATCCTGGCCGCTGTCATCTTCGGCGGCTCGGGCAACATCGTCGGCGCGATCGTCGGCGGCGGCCTGGTGGCGTACATGATCGAGCGGTTCCGCGGCATCGAGCTGTTCGGCATCGAGCTGTACGAGTACCGGTTCCTCTTCTTCGGCCTGGTGCTCGTGGTGATGATGATCTTCCGGCCGCAGGGCCTGATCCCGAACCGGCGACGAGCGGCGGAGTTCAAGGACCGTCGCAAGGAGGTGATCGTCGGTGAGTGACACCGAGCAGACCCCGGCCGTTCCGGCCCAGGCGGCGGCCCCCGCCGTCGAGACGGTCGACAAGCGGGAACCGTTGCTGGAGGTCGACCACGTCACGCTGCGCTTCGGCGGTGTGGTGGCCCTCAACGACGTGGACTTCACCCTCTACAAGGGTGAGATCCTCGGCCTGATCGGCCCGAACGGCGCCGGCAAGACCACCTGCTTCAACGCGATGACCGGCATCTACCAGCCCACCGAGGGGCAGATCCGGTTCCTGGGCCAGAAGATCAGTGGCAAGAAGCGCCACCAGATCACCCGGATGGGCATGGCCCGTACCTTCCAGAACATCCGTCTCTTCCCGGAGATGACCGCGCTGGAGAACGTCCAGGTCGGCGCGGACGCGCACCACAAGACCAGCGTGATCTCCGCCCTGCTGCGCCTGCCGCGGCACTGGAAGGAGGAGCGCGAGGGCCGGGAGAAGGCCGAGCGCCTGCTGGAGTTCGTCGGCATCAGCAACCGGATGCACGAGTTCGCCCGCAACCTGTCCTACGGCGAGCAGCGGCGGCTGGAGATCGCCCGCGCGCTGGCCACCGACCCGAAGCTGCTCTGCCTGGACGAGCCGGCCGCCGGCTTCAACCCGGCGGAGAAGGAGGAGCTGCTCCAGCTCATCCGGCAGATCCGGGACCAGGGCGTGACGGTGCTGCTGATCGAGCACGACATGCGCCTGGTGATGGGCGTGACCGACCGGATCGTGGTCCTGGAGTTCGGAAAGAAGATCGCCGAAGGGCTGCCCGCCGAGGTGCGGGACAACCCGAAGGTGGTCGCGGCGTACCTGGGGGTGCCGGACGATGCTGCTTGAGATCGAGGACGTGAGCCTGCTCTACGGGCGGATCCAGGCGCTGCACGGCATCAGCCTGACCGTGGACGAGGGGGAGATCGTCGCGCTGATCGGCGCGAACGGCGCCGGCAAGTCCACCACCATGCGGGCGATCTCCGGCATCCGGCCGGTCGCCTCCGGCACGATCAAGTTCGCCGGTGAGGACATCACCAAGCTCCGGGCCGACCTGCGGGTGCGGCGCGGCCTGTGCCAGGCGCCCGAGGGCCGGGGCATCTTCCCCGGCATGTCGGTGCTGGAGAACCTGGACATGGGCGCGTACACCCGGCGCGACAAGGCCGGTATCGCGCAGGACCTGGCCCGGGTGCTGGACCTGTTCCCGCGGCTGGCCGAGCGGCGCAAGCAGGCCGGCGGCACGCTCTCCGGCGGCGAGCAGCAGATGCTCGCGGTCGGCCGGGCGCTGATGAGCCGGCCGAAGCTGCTGCTGCTCGACGAGCCGTCGATGGGTCTCGCGCCGATGCTGATCCAGCAGATCTTCACGATCATCACGGAGATCAACCAGCAGGGCACCACGATCCTGCTGGTGGAGCAGAACGCCCAGCAGGCGCTGGCGCGCGCCCACCGGGCGTACGTGCTGGAGACCGGCCGGATCGTCAAGAGCGGTACCGGCGCGGACCTGCTGCACGACCCCTCGGTCAAAGAGGCCTACCTCGGCGTGGCCTGACCGGCCGACCCCTCGCAATAAGGAGTACAGCCATGTTCCACCCCAACCCCGGACGGCGGGCGGCGCTCGGCGTCGCCGGTGCGGCCGTCCTGCTGCTCTCCCTCGCCGCGTGCGGCGAGGAGGAGAGCACCGAGCAGCCCGGCGGCGGCCCCAGCGTCTCGTCGTCGGTCGACGCCGCGCTGGCCGCGAAGGTTCCGGACGCGATCAAGTCGGACGGCAAGATCGTGGTGGGCACCGACTCCACCTACGCCCCGGCGGAGTTCCTGGACACCGACGGCAAGACCGTGATCGGCTTCGACGTCGAACTGTTCACCGCGGTGGCGGCCAAGCTGGGCCTCAAGGCGGAGTTCGTCTCGGCGCCGTTCGGCGACATCATCAACGGCGTCAACTCGGGCAAGTACGAGGCCGGCGTCTCGTCGTTCACCATCAACGACGACCGCAAGGCCCAGGCCAACATGGTCAGCTACTTCCAGGTCGGCACCCAGTGGGTGACCAAGAAGGGCAACCCGGCCGGGATCGCGCTGGACAACGCCTGCGGCAAGAAGATCGCGGTGCAGAAGGACACGGTCCAGGTCGAGGACATCCAGAAGCGGTCCAAGGCGTGCACCGACGCCGGCAAGCCGGCGATCACCATCGACCAGTTCCCGGGCCAGGACGCCGCCACCGCCGCCGTCGTGTCCGGCAAGGACGACGCGATGCTGGCCGACTACCCGGTCGGCGTGTACGCGGTGACGAAGTCCAACGACGCCCTGGAGCTGCTGGACAAGCAGTACGAGGCGGCGCCGTACGGCTACGTGCTGGCCAAGGAGCAGACGCAGCTGGCCGAGGCGGTGCGTGACGCCACCAAGGCCGTGATCGCCGACGGCTCCTACAAGCAGGTGCTGGACAAGTGGAAGGTGGGAGACGGCGCGATCACGGACCCCGCGATCAACCCGTGACGACATGACCACCGAGGAAGCGACAACCGCGCGGGCACGGCCGGAACCGATCAAGGCCGTGCCCGTGCGGCACCCCGGACGATGGGTCGCGGTGGCGGTGCTCTCCGTCCTCGCGGCGATGTTCGTCCACCTGCTGGTGACCAATGAGGCCTTCAACTGGTCCTTCATGGTCGACAAGATGTTCCGGCCGCCGATCATCGAGGGCCTGCTGCGCGGCACCGTCCTGATGACCGTCAGCGCGATGCTGATCGGCGTCACGCTCGGCGTGGTGATCGCCGTGATGCGGCTGTCGGACAACCCGATCCTGCGCGGCGTGGCCTGGCTCTACACCTGGTTCTTCCGGGCCGTGCCCCGGCTGGTGCTGCTGGCCGTTTTCGGCAACATCGGCATCCTGTGGAGCCGGGTCGAGTTCGGGGTGCCGTTCGACACCCAGATCGGTCAGCTGTTCGGCATCGACAACCTGCAACTGCGGCTGTTCGGGTTCTCCTCCCGCGACATCCTCACCGGGTTCATGGCCGGTCTGCTCGGCCTCGCGCTCTCCGAGGCCGCGTACATGGCGGAGATCGTCCGGGCCGGCATCCAGTCGGTCGACCCCGGCCAGACCGAGGCCGCCCAGGCACTCGGCCTGAGCCGTGCCCAGTTGCTGCGCCGGGTGGTGCTGCCGCAGGCGATGCGGGTGATCATCCCGCCGACCGGCAACGAGACGATCGCCATGCTCAAGGACACGTCCCTGCTGCTCTACGTGCCGGTGAGCGTGGAGCTGTTCTTCCAGCTCGACGCCGTCGGCAAACGGACGTTCCAGATCTTCCCGATGTACGTCGCGGCCTGCCTCTGGTACCTGTTCCTGACCAGCATCCTGCTGGTCGGCCAGTACTACCTGGAACGCCACTTCGGCAAGGGCTACGGCGTGACCGGCCGGGCCCGGCTGAGGTTGCGGACGCTGGCCGCCGAAACCGGTGGCGGCGGTAACGCGGGGACGGGGGCACCATGAGCGAGCTGATCGTGCCCGCGCAGGCCACCGCGCCGGCTGCCGAGTCCGGGCTGATGGTGCGGGCCGAGCAGGTGCACAAGTCGTTCGGGCCGCTGGAGGTGCTCAAGGGCATCGACCTGGAGGTCCGCTCCGGCGAGGTGTGCTGTCTGCTCGGGCCCTCCGGCTCCGGCAAGTCGACGTTCCTGCGCTGCATCAACCACCTGGAGAAGATCGACGCCGGCCGGATCTGGGTCGACGGTGACCTGATCGGCTACCGGGAGCGCGGCGGCAAGCTGTACGAGATGCGCGACAAGGACGTCGCCGCGCAGCGCCGCGCCATCGGCATGGTGTTCCAGCGGTTCAACCTGTTCCCGCACATGACGGTGCTGCAGAACGTCATGGAGGCGCCGGTGCTGCTGCGCCAGGCGAAGAAGGCGCAGGCCCGGGAGCACGCCGCGCAACTGCTGGACCGGGTGGGACTGGGCGACAAGCTCGGCGCGTACCCCGGTCAGCTCTCCGGCGGCCAGCAGCAGCGGGTGGCGATCGCCCGGGCGCTGGCCATGCGGCCGAAGCTGATGCTGTTCGACGAGCCGACCAGCGCGCTCGACCCGGAGCTGGTGGGCGAGGTGCTGGACACGATGAAGGACCTGGCCCGCGACGGTATGACGATGATCGTGGTGACCCACGAGATCGGCTTCGCCCGCGAGGTCGGCGACCACCTCGTGTTCATGGACGGCGGCGTCGTGGTCGAGCAGGGCGACCCGCGCGAGGTGATCTCGGCGCCGCAGCACGAGCGGACCAAGGCGTTCCTGGCCAAGGTTCTCTGACCTCGGCCTCCGGTGCGGCGCGCGCCGCACCGGAGGCCGGAGTTGTCGGGCGTACGGACTAGAGTCGCAGCCGTGACAGCTACGACGCCGCGCCTGCTCCTCGTCGACGGACATTCCCTGGCATACCGGGCGTTCTTCGCCCTGCCTGTGGAGAACTTCTCCACCACCACGGGGCAGCCGACGAATGCCGTCTACGGCTTCACCTCGATGCTGATCAACGTGCTGCGCGACGAGCAGCCGACGCACATCGTCGTGGCGTTCGACGTGTCCCGCCGCTCCTTCCGTACCGAGAAGTACTCCGAGTACAAGGCCGGCCGCAGCGAGACCCCCACCGACTTCAAGGGTCAGGTCAGCCTGGTCAAGGAGGTCCTCGCCGCGCTGCGCGTGCCGGTGGTCGAGAAGGAGGGCTACGAGGCCGACGACGTCATCGCCACGCTCGCCTGGCAGGCCCGCGACCAGGGCATGGACGTGCTGATCACCACCGGCGACCGGGACGCGTTCCAGCTCGTCGGCGAGCGGGTGACGGTGCTCTACCCGCGCAAGGGCGTCTCCGACCTGGCCCGGATGGACCCGGCCGCGGTCGAGGCGAAGTACGGCGTCACCCCTGATCGCTACCGCGACCTGGCCGCGCTGGTCGGCGAGACCAGCGACAACCTGCCGGGCGTGCCCGGCGTCGGCCCGAAGACCGCGGCCAAGTGGATCAATCTGTACGGCGGCGTCGAGGGCGTGGTGGCCCGCGCCGACGAGATCAAGGGCAAGGCCGGCGACAGCCTGCGCGAGCGGCTCGCCGACGTGATCCGCAACTACGAGATCAACTGCCTGGTCTCCGACCTGGAGCTGCCGGTCCGCCCCGAGGACGCCCGCTGGCAGGGCTGGGACCGCGAAGCGGTGCACCAGGTCTTCGACACGCTCCAGTTCCGCATCCTGCGTGACCGGCTCTACCAATACCTGGAGGCGGTCGAGCCGGAGGCCGAGGCGGGCTTCGATCTGGCCGGCGAGGTGCTCACCGAGCCGGGCGCGCTCGCGGGCTGGCTCGACACGCACGCCCCGGCGGGCGCACCGGTCGGCCTGGCGGTGACGCTCGACACCGGCCCCAACCGCCGGCACACCGCCACGGTGACCGCGATGGCGCTGGCCACCGCCGCCGGGGCGGGCGCCTGGTTCGACCCGAGCCGGCTGGAGGCCGGCGACGAGGCCGCGCTGGCCGGGTGGCTGGCCGACGCGGAGCGCCCGAAGGTGCTGCACGACAGCAAGCCGGTGGTGCTGGCGTTCGCCGCGCACGGCTGGGAGCTGCACGGCATCGCCCGCGACACCCAGATCGCCGCCTACCTGGCCCGCCCCGACCAGCGTTCGTACGACCTGACCGACCTGGCGCTGCGCTACCTGCACCGGGAGCTGCGCGTCGACGCGCCGGAGACCGGTCAGCTCACCCTGGACGGGCTCGGCGACGAGGGCGTGGCCGAGCAGAACCTCATGCTCCAGGCCCGCGCCACGCTCGACCTGGCCGACGCGATCGACGCCGAGCTGTCCCGCGACGGCGAGCAGTCGGCCCGGCTGATGGCCGGCGTGGAGCTGCCGCTGATGCGGGTGCTCGCCACCATGGAGCGCACCGGCATCGCCGCCGACACCGACTACCTCTCCGAGCTGGAGGCGCACTTCGCCGCCGAGGTGAAGGCCGCCGCCCAGGGCGCCTACGAAGTGGTCGGCCGCGAGTTCAACCTCGGGTCGCCGAAGCAGTTGCAGGAGATCCTCTTCACCGAGCTGGGTCTGCCCAAGACCAAGCGGATCAAGACCGGCTACACCACAGACGCCGACGCGCTGCAGTGGCTGTTCGCGCAGACCGAGCATCCGCTGCTGCACCACCTGCTGCGCCACCGCGACGTGGCGAAGCTCAAGTCGACAGTCGACGGGCTGCTCAAGTCGGTCTCCGACGACGGCCGGATCCACACCACGTTCAACCAGACGGTGGCGGCGACCGGGCGGCTGTCCTCCACCGAGCCGAACCTGCAGAACATCCCGATCCGCACCGAGGAGGGGCGGCGGATCCGCCGCGCGTTCGTCGTCGGTGAGGGCTACGAGTGTCTGCTCACCGCCGACTACAGCCAGATCGAGATGCGGATCATGGCGCACCTGTCGTCGGACGACGCGCTGATCGAGGCGTTCAACTCCGGGCACGACTTCCACGCCGCCACCGCGTCCTCGGTCTTCACCGTCGAGGTCGGCGACGTGACCGCCGACCAGCGCCGCAAGATCAAGGCGATGAACTACGGCCTGGCGTACGGGCTCAGCGCGTTCGGCCTGTCCCAGCAGCTCGGCATCTCCGCCGAGGAGGCGCGCGGGCTGATGGAGAACTACTTCGCCGGGTTCGGCGGGGTGCGTGACTACCTCCAGGAGGTGGTGGCCCGCGCCCGCCAGGACGGCTACACCTCCACCATCCTGGGCCGCCGCCGCTACCTGCCCGACCTGGTAAGCGACAACCGGCAGCGCCGGGAGATGGCCGAGCGGATGGCGCTGAACGCCCCGATCCAGGGTTCGGCGGCCGACATCATCAAGGTCGCGATGCTGCACGTCGACAGCGCGCTGCGCGACGCCGGGCTGCGGTCCCGGATGCTGCTGCAGGTGCACGACGAGCTGGTCTTCGAGGTCGCCCCGGGCGAGCGGGAGGCGCTGGAGGCGTTGGTGCGCAAGCAGATGGGCGAGGCGTACCCGCTGTCGGTGCCGCTGGAGGTGTCGGTGGGCGAGGGCCGCGACTGGAACAGCGCCGACCACTGACCTCCCCGCCCCACCCCGTCCGGCCCGCCGGCCTGTGGGTGATCAAGGAGTTTGTGTCCTCCCGGGGCCCGAATCGGGACACGAACTCCTTGATCACTGAAGGGAAGCGGGTGAGGGCGCGGGCGCGGCCGGAGTGGCCGCGGCCTGGAGGGCGGCGGCCAGGCGGTCGCGGCCGAGGCGATGAGCCCGTGTTCCTCGTAGTGCCGCAGGGCACGCGGTGTGCAGCCCGTCGCCTTCGCCACCGCGCCGATCCGCACCGCCGCCACCGCCCTCTCACGCGACCACCGCGCCCCCGTCCACCGGCAGCACCACACCGGTGACGAACTCCGCCTCCGGCTCGCACAGCCGCCGGATCGCCCAGGCTACGTCCTCCGGCCGGCCGATCCGGCCCGCCGGGGTGTGTGCGAGCTGCCAGTCCCGTACCGCCGCGCGCCGCTCGGGGGAGAGGCCACTGTGCACCCCGATGGGGGTGTCGATCGCGCCGGGCGCCACCGCCACCACCCGGACGCCGCGCGGCGCGAGTTCCACCGCCCAGCTGCGGGTCAGCGAGTCCAGCGCCGCCTTGCCCGCCGCGTACACCGAACTGCCCGGCCAGGCACGCAGGCCGACCGACGTGGTGACGTTGACGATCACGCCGCGCGTCGCGGCGAGCGCCTCGACGGCGGCGTGCGCCAGCCGGATCGGGGCCAGCAGGTTCGTGTCCAGCTGCCGCCGGGCGGCGTCCTCGTCCAGTTCCGCGAGCGGCCCGCCGCCCGCCACCCCGGCGTTGTTGACCAGGACGTCGAGGCGGCCGTACCGGTCGAGCGTGGTGCGGACGATCCGGTCCGGCCCGTCGGGCGCGGTGACGTCGGCGGTCAGCGGGGTGATGTCCGGCCTGCCGGCGGCGGTCTCCGACAGCGGCGCGGCGCGCCGTCCGACGGCGACGACGGCGTACCCGGAGGTGGCGAGGGAGCGTGCGGTGGCCCGGCCGATGCCGGTGCCCGCGCCGGTGACCACGACGACGCGCGGTGTGCTGTTCTCCATGCCGGCATCGTCCGACCCTGCCACCGGCGGCAGGGTCAAGTCAGAGCCCGGTCAGGGTGGGCATCGCGTTGAGCGCGCCGTGCACCACCAGCAGCGGCCACATCCGGCGGTACCGGGACCACAGGTAGCCGAGGAAGAGGCCGAGCACCCCGAGGTTGACCACCACAGTGGCCAGGTCGACGGCGGGGCGGCCGCTGCCCTGGATGGCCACGTGCCAGACCGCCCACACCAGCGACGCGAGCACGATCGCCGGCCAGCGGCCCAGCAGCGACTCCCACCGGGTCTGCAGCCACCGCCGGTAGAAGACCTCCTCCAGCAGTGCGTTCACCGCGAAGGCCACCAGCAGCGTGACGGCCAGCTCGACCGGCGCGACGGTCCGCCCCCAGTCGCTCGCGGGCGCGGCCAGCGGCGTCGCGTAACTGAGCACCAGCCACACCGCCACCGGCAGCGCCGGACCCCAGCGGTGGGCGGCGTCCGCCGCGGCCGGGCCCGGCTCCCACCGTGGCTGCCGGCGGCGCGCGGCCAGGAACACCACGAGGGGTACGCCGAGCAGCAGCGCGAGCTTCAACAGCGTGTACGCGGGTTCGCCGCCGAGCAGCGGCATCACGGCGGCGAACGCGATCCCGGCCAGCAGCAGCGGCACCGCCTCGCGGTACGGCGCCACCGGGTCCGGCCACCTCGGGTCGGGCGCGGGCGGGATCAGGCGGATCAGTGCGATCCCGGCCAGCGCCGGGATCCAGCGGCTCCACATCGGTACGGTGCCGCCGTGGTCGGTGCTGTACCGGATGCCGGTGTTCCCGGTCGTCACCAGGAGGAGCGCCGCGACGGCGATCAGGCCGAGGCCCGCCAGGAGGACCACCCGTCCGGCGCGGGGATGACGGCCTGCGGTCGAGACGTCTGTCGTCATCGCCGGCACGGTACCAACGCGACGCGAACGGACCGGGCGGCTCAGCCCTTGAGCGGGTCGTGCCCCCAGTTCATCAGCGACCAGCGCCACCTGGTGTCCCGCACGTCCCCGGACGGCCGCTGGGCGAGGTGGCGGTGGACGTAACCGATCACCTTGCGCATGTGCTTGTAGTCGGCGGCGGTGAGGTCGGCGCGCTTGCGGCGCAGCAGGTCGACGATACGCCGGCCGGAGTCGTGCCCGACCGACTCGCCGCCCTGGGTGCCCTTCTTGTGCCAGCCGACGTGCTTGGACTCCTCGGTCTCCAGCCAGCGGGTCAGCTCACCGGGTTTCATGTTCACCGCGTCGGTGAACTCCCGGTACGTCTGCTGCGGGTCCTCAGCGCGACTCATGGCGCAGCACCTCCGGGCGGTGGGCGACGTCGCGGCCCGAGTCGTCGTTGGTGATCCGGTACTGCGGCTGCTCCGGAGAGGCGTTCACCGTGTGCCCGCGTACGTGGGTGCGCTCGGTCAGCTTCTCCTTGACGACGCCGTACGCCCGGCCGCTGTGGCTGGCCCAGGAGACGTGGTCGCCGGTGCGGAACTCCTTCTCGGCCATGCCGCGCGGTTACCCGCGGCCGACACCGAGTAACGGTGTGGTCAGGGTCGGATCTCGGCGATCGGCAGCTTGATCGCGAAGGGCTCGGACAGCTCGATCACCTCGCTGCTGTCGTCCACCAGCTCGTACTGCCGCTCGCCGCCCGGACCGATCCGGTCACCGAGGCGGTACGCGTAGAGGTGCACCGGATCCTGCTCGATCCGCCAGTAGAACGGGATCCCGGCGGCGGCGTACTCGCCCGGCTTGGCGAACCGGTCGACCCGCCGGGTGCCGGGGGAGACGATCTCGACGGCCAGGACGACGTCCGCAGGCCGTAGCAGCCAGCAGTCGGACGGCAGTTCGGCGCGGTGGAGCAGGACGTCCGGTCGGCGGCTGGCGTCAACGTCCAGCCCGACGCTCACCGCCTGGGTCGCACGTAGATGCGCAGGCACGCGGGATCGCAGCCACCGGGTAAGCAGGCCGGCGATGTCCTGGTGGTGGAGAGTGGGCAAGGGCGTCACGTGGATGATGCCGTCGACCAGTTCGACGCGGGGTGCGTCGGGCGGCAGCGTCAGCAGATCCTCCACCATGTGGTCGGCACGCTGTTGCCGAAGCGGGTCCGGACGCCATGGAGAGGAGGGTGTCGCGATCGGCTCGGCGCTCACCCGGGCAGTATGGGGGCGCTACCGCCGGCCCGATCGCACCGGACGTGCGACGCGCTCAGCCCGTCGGCTTCTCCGCGACGAAGATCGCGGTGCCGGGGAACAGCCGGCCGCGCAGCGGGCTCCACTGGCCCCAGATCCCCTCGTGCCCGGCCGGCCACTCCGGCTCCACCAGGTCCAGCAGGCGGAACCCGGCGCCGACCAGCTCCCGGATCCGGTCGCCCAGGGTGCGGTGCTGCTCGACGTACGTGGCCACGCCGTGTTCGTCCTGCTCGACGTAGGGGGAGCGGTCGAAGTACGAGTGCACGGCGGTCAGACCGCCCTCGCCCGGGTCGTCCAGGAAGATCCAGCGCATCGGGTGGGTGACCGAGAAGACCCATCGGCCGCCGGGCCGCAGCACCCGGGCCACCTCGCGCATCGCCGCCGCCGAGTCGTCCACGAACGGGATCGCGCCGAACGCGGTGCAGACGGTGTCGAACGCGGCGTCGGCGAACGGCAGGGCGAGCGCGTCGGCCTGCACCAGCGGCACGCGTACCCCGGTGCGCCGGGCGGCCTCGGCGGCGTGCCGCAACATGCCGGCGGACAGGTCCAGCGCGACCGGCCGGGCGCCCTGGGCGGCGAG